>SZOV01000008.1 GCA_030263375.1 Deltaproteobacteria bacterium PRO3 | reverse complement strand
AGAAAGGGAAGCTCGCTGTAGTCCTCGAGGGCGCCGCGCAAGGTCGCGGCGGCGGGCCCGGCGAGGTAGGAGTCGAGGCTGGTGACGAGGGTTTCGGTCAATTCGGGGTCTCCCTCGCGGCCCAGCGCGGCGAGCAGGCGTGCGACGATTTCCCGGGTGCCGGTTCCAGGCGCGGCATGCAGCGCGTTCAAGGCGGCGTGCAGCAGGGTGCCGATCTCGGTGGCACCGGCAACGTCGCTCAAGTCGGCGGGGTTCGTGGGGACCTGACGCGCGTAGGCGAAGTGATGTTTGAGCGGGCAGGCGAGGTAGGTCTCCAGCTCGGAGACGCGGGTCTCGCGAAGCCTCGGGGCGGGCTGGAAGGCGGGCTCTTCGGGCGCCGGGGTGACGGCCAGGGGCGCCGCGACAAGCCCCGGCCCCGGCGGCAGCGGCCCCTTCCAGGCCTCGGCGGAGTCGCCCAGGCATTCCAAGAGCAAGTCCTGAAGCGATCCGGCGCGGGCTCCTTCCGGATTCATCGTCACGAAGAGCCGGTTCTCCGCGCGCGTCGTCGCGACGTAGAGCAGGCGCTTGGATTCCTCGCGGTCCTCCTCCCGGTGATGGGACTCGATCGCGTCGTAGCGCTCGGTCTTGCGCTTCTTCGTCCCCGCGTCCGGAAGCTTCAGGGCCAGGGAACCGCCGACCCGCTGGAGCAGGGGGTAGTCGACGTGCGTCCGGCGGTTGGCCCCGATCAGGAAGACGGTGTCGAATTGCAGCCCCTTGGCCGCGTGGATGGTCATCAATTGGACGCTGTCCCGCGAGGCGACCAAGTCGCCCAGCGGGGTCTTGTTGGGCTGGAGGGCCGAAACCTCCCGCAAGATCCGCGCCGCGTCGGCCAGCCGCAGCGGGGCGTGGTCCTCCTCGAGGGCCCGCAGCCAATCCAGCCACTGCTCGATCGCGAGCAGGGCCTGGGGCCCGCCGCCGGCCGCCGCGTAGAGATCGCCCAAATCCTCCCTTCGCAGCCAGTCCTCGACCAGCCGATGGGCCGAACGGGTCTCGGCCAAGGCGAGCAGGCGCCTAAGCCGCGCCAGGGCCCAGGCCGCCTTGGCGGCCTCCTGCGGAAATTCTCGCTCCAGGGTCTCGAGGGCCTCGGGCTCCTGCAGGCGCTCCCAAAGGCCGCGCTCCGGATCGCGCCGGCAGAGGAAGAAGAGGGCGGCGTCGGAGAGGAGGAAGAGCGGCGAGCGCAGGACGCCGACCAGCGAGAGGTCGTCCGCGGGATCGGCGAGGAAATAGACGAGGCGGTGCAGGTCGAGGATCTCCTGGCGCTCGAAAAGGTTCTGTCCGCCGCGGACGCTGTAGGGGATGCCGCGGGCCTGGAGCTCGCGGATCAAGGGCCCGGCGGAAGAGCTGGCGCGGTAGAGGACGGCGATTCGGTCGAGCGGCAGCTCCCCGCGCCGCGAGGCGACGGCCTCGGCGACGCATCGGGCCTCCGCCGCGGCATAGCTCTCGGCCCCTTCGCCGTCCCCCTGCGGCCGAATCTCGACCAGTCGGGCGAGGCTCTCGGCGGAAGAGGGGCGTTGGGCGACGGAGTCCCGCGCCTCGGGAAAGGCGCCGCGCGAGAAGGCGTTGACCAACCCGAGTACCTCGGGCGTCGAGCGGAAGTTGACGACAAAGTCGAATTTCTCGCCGCCGCCGGCCAGGATCTCCGCCTCGGTCTTCTGCAAAAGGTTTCGGTCCACGTCGCGGAAGCGGTAGATCGACTGCTTGGGGTCGCCGACGCAGAAGAGGCGCAACCGCTTCCCCGCCGCGCGTCCCTGGGCGCGCAGCGCCTCGATGAGGCGGATTTGGATCGGCGCGGTGTCCTGGAATTCGTCGACGAGGATGTGCGCGACCGGTTGGAGGAATTGTTTCAGCGTCTCGGGCGGCCGCTGGAGCAATTCGAGGGCGCGGCGCTCCATGTCGGCGAAGCTCATCCAGCCCAGGGCGCGCTTCTGCGCCTGGATCTCCTCCCAGAGGGGCCCGCCCAGCCGCTCCACCGCCTCCAGCAGGAGCCGCTCTTCCTCCTCCGGCGGCGGCAGGGGCAGGCCTTCCTCGGGCTCCATCGGAAGGAAGGCGAGGTAGCGCTCGAGGATCAAGCCCAGGTCGCGGATCCCGAAGCGCCGGAGCAGCCGGAGGGCGTCGGGGTCCTCGGCCTCGAAGCGCCGCCGCAGGTAGGCGCGGAGGACGGATTCTTGCAGGGCGGATTCGAGGGCCTCGTCGACGATCTTGACGGCGGCGCGCTCGCCGGCGCTGCGCGAGGCCTCGATGATCCGCAGGCAGTATTGATGGATGGTCCCGATCGGCCCGTTGAGGATCTTCGCGCGGTAGTCGCGCAGCACCTCGTCGGGCAGCCCGGCGAAGCCGGGGTGCGTGCGCAGCCGCGCGACGATGCGCTCTTTCAATTCGTTCGCCGCCTTTTCGGTGAAGGTGAAGGCGACGACCTGGGCCGGCTCGAGGCCGGCCTCCAGCAGGGCGAAGTAGTGCTCGACCAGCAGGTAGGTCTTGCCGGCGCCGGCGTTGGCGACGATGATCGCGTCGCGGTCCAGCAAGCCGACGGCGCGGGCCAGCAGGGCCTCGTGCCCGTCTTCAGTTTCTCGGTTTGTCGTCATAGCGGCAGATCTCGCGGTATTCGCAGCGGGGCCCCAGGCATTGGGCCGGCGTCAGGGAAAAATCCCCGCGCAGGATCCTTTGCAGGATATCGATCGCGGCGGTCTCCAGCCGCGCCTCCAAGGCCTCGAAGTCCTCGTCCTTCAAAAAGCTCTTCGCCTGGGCGGTCGGTTTCTTTTTCAAGTAGTCCTGGATCGCCTCCCGCCTCGCCATACCCTGGTCTTTTTTCGTCTCCTTGAGATCCCAATAGAGCCCGCCGAGGGCCTCGGCCCGCGGGTAGAGCAGGCGGCGCACCGCCCGCAGGTAGATCCAGAGCTGCAGGCTGAGCCCTTCCCGGATCTCGCGGGCCAAGTCGGAGGTCTTCGAGGTCTTGTAATCGATGAGCAGAAACCGGCTCTCATCCTCGCTGACGTCGATGCGGTCGACGGCGCCGGTCAAGGGCAGGGAAGGGCCGCCGGGCAGATCGAGGGTCAGCGGCGGCCGGCCGCCGCGCCCGAAGCCCCATTCCAGGTGGCGGGGGATGAGGCGCGCGGGGGCCTCGCTCCAGGCCGCCTGCTCTTGCTCAAGCAGGGCCTGCGCCGTGCCGCGCAGCCGTTCGAGTTGGTCGGTGAGCAGGACCCGGGGGACGCGGGAGGCCTCGGCCAGGGCCGCGTCGCGCAGTCGGGCGAAGGCGGTCTCCAGCGCGGCCCGGGTGTCCTCGGGCGTGGGAAAATTTCCGCGGCTGAAAAAATTCTCGATCAAGCGGGCGAAGCTCTCCTCGAGGAGGCGGTGGCTCAGGCTGCCGCGGCGCCTCGGGTCGATCTCGAGGTCTTCCTCCGGCTCTTCCTTCAATTGCAAAAAACGCTTGGCGAAAAAACGCCAGGGGCATTTGGCAAAATCGTCGAGATAGGTGGCGCTGAGCGGCCGGCGCAGCAGCTCGTCGAGAATAGTCCCCCCGAGCGGGAGGGAGCTCAAGCGGCCCGAGTCCAGGCCGGGCTCGGCCCCGCGGTGCCGGCGCGCCTCGCGGGCGGCGTTTTCCGCGAAGTAAGGGTGCCGGCCCTCGCGCCGCGGCGCGAGTTCGACCTCCGGTTCCCGCCAGGTCGCCGCGTCCAGATCGGCCAGGAGCGGCGAGGGGGGCAGCGCGCGGCCGGAGAGCGAGAGCTGCGCGTAGCTGAGCGTCGCCTCCTCCTCCGCCAAGTGCAGCAGTTGGCGGAAGGCGAGGCCCTCCTCGTGCAAGGTGAAGAAGCGCAGGCTTTCTTCTTCGAAAAAGGCGGGCGAAGGAGGAGAAGGATACGAACCCTCGTTCATCCCCGCTACGGCAATATGTCGCCGCCGGGCGAGACCGGGGCGCTCGAGGCGGCGCAGCGGCAGGCGCTGCGCGGCGCCGGCGGGAGCGGCGAGGCGGAGCTCGAGCAGGTCTTCCTTCAACTCCGCCAGCCAGGCGGCGCGCGGGCGCGCCTCGGGGGCCGGTGCCTCGGCCCTCGCGCAGTCCAGGAGCCAGCGGCGCGCGGCATCGAGGTAGCGCAGCGAGTCGAAATCGGCGTTCGCCGCCAAGGTCTCCTGCAGGGATTGAAAGACGGGGGCGGCGTCCGCCGCCAAAGACGAGAAGGGAATCGGCGCTTCCGAAGCTAAGTCCCCGGCCAAGCCGGCCAGGATCCGGGCGGGCAGCTGCGTGGCGGTGGAGCTCACCGCGAGCTCGGCCTCGAGCAGGGGCCCCACCGGGCTGAAGGCCGGCGTCCAGATCCCCTCGCGCGCCTCGCGCAGGACGCCGCGGGCCTCGTGCAGCGGCGTGGCGTAGGGCCGGATCTCCAGGCGCGGCGGGCGCGGCATCGGGAGGCTCTCGCCGTCTTCGGCCAGGGACTGCAAGCGTTGCAGCCAGGGTTCGAGCCGGCGATCGGCGTCGACGAACTGCTCCGGCGGCGGGAGGAAGAGGTGGATTTCCATGCGCGGGTAGGCACGCAACAAGGCCTCGATCGGATTGAGCAGGGCGACCTCGGGAAAGCGGAAGCCCAGAAACCAGCACTCTTGGACGAGCTCGAGACCCGAGGCGCGGCTTCTTCCCAACAGCCCCCAGGCCTCGGCCATCTGCCGCTCGGCGGTCCAGGCGCCGAAGTCCTCCGCGAGTATTTTTTGGAATTCGCCGTCGACCCGCTGTCCCAATCCCGCGCGGCCCCTTGTCCGTAGGTCGGCTAGGCGGCGCAGGTCTTGGAGCTCGCGCAGGCACTTCTGCAGCGAGGCGCCGTCCAAATTCCAGTCCGGCTTCAGCCGCGCGAGGGCGCGCCGCAGGGCCCGGCGTTGGACCGGCAACGTCGCCAAAGGCCTGGGCGCCGGGTGCTCCAGCAGGAGCGTCTGCGCGAGGGAGTGGAGGGTGAGCAGGCTCTTGCCGATCAGGACGCCGCCCAAGGCCTCGCGGCTCAAAAACCGTTCTTCGAGGTCCTGGCGGCTCTCGGCGTCGGGCGTGACGATGCGGAAGCTGTCGCGCAGCTTGAAGTCGATGTGGCGGCGGATCAGGGGCGCGAGGATCTCGTCGAGATAAGGGGCGACGGAGGGGACGTAGCGCAGGCGCAGCGGCACGCCGTCAGCCCCTTTCGACGGGGGGCAGGGGGGTTTTCCCCGGCCCTTGGCGGGAGACCAGCGCGACGGTGTCGGCGAGCAGGCCGAAGAAAAAGACCACCATCGCCGCGAGCCAGAGGAGGACCGTGGTGTCCCCGATGTTGCGGTGCCAAATATCGTAGACGCTGAAGGGGATCGCCACCGCCGCCAAGGCCAGGCTGGAAGGAATGAAGATCTTGAGCGGGGCGAAGAGGGCGATCATCCGGACGATCAGCAGCATGGTGCGGAAGAAGTCGCGGAAGGAGACGCGGCTCTTTCCGGTGGTGCGGCTCTTGAGGCCGACGGGCAGATAGCGCACCTGATAGCCGCTGCGCATTACCGCGAGGGTAATGGTAGTGGTGAGCGAGAAGCCGTTGGGCAACAGGTGCAAAAACTGCATCGCGAGCTCGCGCGGCAGGGCGCGCAGGCCGCAATTGAGGTCGGGGATCTCGTGGCCGACCAGGTAATTGGCGACGCGGTAGAGAAACCACTTCCCCGAGCGCCGGCTCAAAGCCCCCGAGCCCTTGGGGCGTTCACCGACCGCCATGTCGCAGTCCTTCAGGGCTTCGACCAATCGGCCGATGTCCTCGGGATGGAATTGATCGTCGGCGTCGAAGAAGACCACGGTCTCGTGGCGGGCGTGGCGGATCCCCGTCTTGAGGGCTCCGCCGTAGCCGAGGTTGTAGGCGTGCCGGACGACCTCGGCGCCGGCGGCCTTCGCGAGCTCGGCGGTACGGTCTTTAGAAGCGTCGTCGATGACCAAAATTTCGTCGTGGGGCCGAAGCGCCTTGAGCTGCCGGACGACCGATTCGATGGCGGCCTCTTCGTTGAAGGCGGGAACCAGGATGCTGACAGGATTTGCCGACATGGAGGCCTGGTTCTACACCCTCCCGGAAACGATGGCAAGTTCTTGACTCCCTTACGTTTCACCCCTAGAAAACCCCGGATGCGGAAAGTCCTCATAGCTTTGGGCCTGGCCCTTCTTGCCGCGGCGGGAGGCCCGGCGCGGGCCGACGCGCCCGGCGCGAAGTCCGCGGAGAGCGTCCCCGCCTTGCCCCCCGAAAGTGCGCCGGCGCCCGCGGGGCCCTACGGCAGCATCGTCTTTTTCCCGGCCAGCGAGAGCCGTCCCTCCGACGAGCGCTTTCGGGTGCAGGCCGGGCAGGAGATCCCCGTCTGCGTGAGACTTTCCGCCCAGGCCTCGGCCTATCTGGAAAAGCTGAGCGCGAAGGCGATCGGCTTCCTCCTGATCCTCGAGGACAGCTCCGAGCCGCCCAAGCGCCTCTCCATCGCCCTGGGCAATCGCCTGCAGCGCCTCAAACCCGACGCCTCCGGCTGCTTCGGCGGGGAGTGGAAGCTGCCCGAGACGGTGCAGCCGGGCGTATACCAGGTCGCGGACTTGTTTTGGGCGACGAGCGACGAGAGCTTCTACTCGCTGCGCAATTATCTCTACGAATTCCAAAGGGTCGAGGAGTTGGAGGTTCAGAATCCGCGGATCGACGGGGAGGCCCCCAAGCTGAGCCGGATCGTGACCTATAAGCGTCCGCCCTATAAAGCGCAGTTTTATTCCGGAGTGCTGAGGATCCGCTTCGAGCAGGGCTTCGAATTCGAGGACAAGGTCGCCGGCCTCGAGAAAAACTCGCTGCGCGTCTTTTACCGGGTGGAGGTGGACGGGACGACGGTCGACCTCCTCGAGGCCAAGTGCAAGCCGGTGCCGCAGAGCAAACGCCTGCGCTGTATGATGGACATCGCCAATCCCAATATCCTTTGGGGCCTCAACAAGGTGACCTTGCACCTCGAGAGCCTTTCGATCCGGGACAAGGCCGGCAACGCCCTTTCCCTGAAGGGGGCGGAGGCCATCCTGGCGCAGGCGCCGGGCTCGACGGTGACCGTCGAATTTTCCCGCGGTAAGAAGTGGCCGAAAAAGCCGGAACTCGATTTCGAAAAGGATCCCAACGTACCGCCCAAGGCGAATTTTTAGGTTGTTTTCCGCAGGGCGAAACAGTAAGTGCTGTCGCGATTTTACAATCCGGCCAGGTAGCCAAGTGGTAAGGCAGAGGTCTGCAAAACCTCTACACGGGGGTTCGATTCCCCCCCTGGCCTCTATTCGCTCGCTCGAAGTAAATTCGAGCGGGCTAAAGCTCAGGGGGCGGATTCCATCCTCCCCCTTCAACCCCCATCGGTTGGGGTATATTTTCATTAAAGCCCGGGTGGCGGAATTGGTAGACGCACAGGACTTAAAATCCTGAGGTCCGAAAGGGCCGTGCCGGTTCGATTCCGGCCCCGGGCATATTGTCCAGCTAATCCCCGCAGGCCAGCCAAGCGAAAAATTCCGCCTGCTGCGGCGCCAGCGCGGCGGCGATCACGCCGTTGTTTCGCTTCCACTGACAATAATAGGTCTTTATCTCGGCGAGAGACCCCGGCGAGAGCCCGGGGCGACCGGCCACCCAGGCCTCCAGGCCGCCCTTGGCCGCGTCCCCCGTTTTAACGATGGCGAGCTCCCCTCCGCTTAGCGGCCTATGGCCCTGGATCCCCAACTCTTCCAAACGCATTCCCAGCATCTCGATCCGGGGCTCCGGCGAGGGAAGCCGCAGATCCGCGACCGCCTTGGCCCAGGGCGCGGCGACTCGAACCCCGTCGGCCAGGCGCGGATCCGTCGCCTGCGCGTAGAGGTAATAGCAGACCTTTCCCGAGCCTTGGGCGGGCCAAGCGCAGGGCAGGGGAGGGCTGGATTGGAAGTTCCAGAACCGCGGTTCTCCGGAAGGAAGAGCCGGCGGGGCGACTGTGCGCCACTCTTTCGCCGCCAGGGCGTTGACCTTTTCGGATAGAGAGGTGCTCTGAGCCATCACGACCCCCGCAAAACCCGCCAGGGAACAGAGGAGGGCCAAAAGACCCCGGACTGCCGGTGGAGAGAGGCCTCCTGAAAATAATCCGCGAAAAGACACGGCTTCCTTGTCCGTCTTTTACCCTTCCGATTCAAGCTATTTTCCCGATTTATTAAAATAGGAATTGAAGAAATCTTTGACTCGAGGCAAATCTTTCCAAAGGACCTATGCCGCCAACATCCGAAGATATCCTGCTCAGCGAAGACGAGATCGCCGCCGGGGTCGCCCGCCTCGCCGAGGCGATCAATCGGGACTACCAGGGGAAAGAGCTGGTCGTCATCGGCGTCTTGAAGGGGGCCGTCTTGTTCATGGCCGACCTGATCCGCCGGCTGCGGATGCCCTTGCGTTGCGACTTTCTGCGCATCTCCAGCTACACCCGGGAGGGGACCTCGGGCGACCTGCGCCTCGAGTTTGACCTCACTCAGCCCATCGCGGGGCAGCACGTCCTGGTCCTGGAGGACGTCGTCGACACCGGCAAGACCCTCCAGTTCATCCTGCCTCACCTGCTGAGCAAGGGGGCGGCCTCGGTGCGCTTCTGCAGCCTACTCAAGAAACGCGGCTCGCCCTCCGGGCTGGCTTTGGATTACCTTGGATTTGAGGTCCCCGACGACTATGTGATCGGATATGGCATGGACCTCGACGGCCTCTACCGAAACCTCCCCTGGATCGAGCGCCGGCGGTCGACAAAACCCTAGACAAGACAGGGGCTTGTCTTTATAAACCGAGGGGAATATGAAACCCGAGAATATCCTTAGATTATTCCAGGACACCGCGGAGCGTCGAGGCGAGGAGGCCTGTCTCCGCTTCAAACAGGGCGGCATCTGGCGCTCGCTCAGCTGGACGCAGACCCTCGCTCAAATCAAGCACCTGTCGGAAGGGCTCAAAAAGCTGGGCATCCAAAGCGGCGACCGGGTGGCGCTGCTCTCCAACACCCGCTACGAATGGACCCTGCTCGACATGTCCATCCTCTCGCTGGGCGCGGTGACGGTTCCCATCTATCACAGCTCGGTCTCCGAAGAGATCCAACACATCCTCAACGACAGCGGCGCCAAGGCCGTCTTCGCCGAAAATTCCACGCAGCTCGAGAAGGTCCTCAAGGTGAAGGCCAACCTCCACAACGGCCTCCAAAAAATAATTTTGCTCGACGGGAAGGTGATGGGCGACGGCCTCATGACCTTCGACGAGTTCAAGGCCCTGGCCGAGGGCGTCGAGAGCGACTTCGGCGTGCGCATTCGTCAGATCGAGCTCGACCAGCTGGCCACCCTGGTCTACACCTCCGGTACGACCGGCCCCCCCAAGGGCGTCATGCTCACCCACGGCAATATCGCCTACGAGGTGGACGCGGCCGAGAAATCCTTCCCGATCGACCCCAACGACGTGAGCCTGATGTTTCTGCCCTTGGCGCACATCCTCGCGAGGGTCATTCAATTCTTCCAGCTGAAGGTCGGCTTCACACACGCCTACGCCGAGAGCATCGAGAAGCTCCTCGAGGACATCGGCGAGATCAAGCCGCACTTCATGGTCAGCGTGCCGCGCATCTTCGAGAAGATCTACACGAAGGTGATGAACGACGTCGAAAGCGGCTCCGGCTTCAAGCGCAATATCTTCTATTGGGCGCTCGAGGTCGGCAAAGAGCGCTCCGATTACGTGCTCAAAGGAAAACCGCTGCCCTCGGGGCTGAAGCTGCGCTATTCCGTGGCCAGCAAGCTCGTCTTCTCCAAGCTGCACAAAAAGCTGGGCGGGCGAATTCGATTCTTCGTCTCGGGCGGCGCGCCGCTTTCCAAGGACATCGCCGAGTTTTTCCACGCGGCGGACATCCTCATCCTCGAGGGCTACGGCCTCACCGAGACCACCGCGGCGGTCAATCTCAATCTGCCCAACCTGATGCGCTTCGGCTTCGTCGGCAAGCCGCTCCCATATATCGAAGAAAAGATCGCCCCCGACGGCGAGATCCTGGTGCGCGGGCCGATGATCTTCAAGGGCTATTGGAACAACCCCAAGGCGACGGCCGAGGCCCTCGAGCCGGACGGCTGGTTCCACACCGGCGACATCGGCGAGTTTGACGAGCAGGGGATGCTGCGCATCACCGACCGCAAGAAAGACATCATCGTCACGGCTGGCGGCAAAAACGTCGCCCCGCAAAACATCGAAAACCTCATGAAGAGCAAGCCCATCTTCAGCCAGGTGGTGGTGCACGGCGACCGCCGCAAGTACCTGACGGCCGTCGTGACGCTCAACCCCGACGAAGTGAAGGCCAAGGCCAAGGAGATGGGCATCCCCTTCGAAAATTATTCGCAACTGGTCCAAGAACCCAAGATCTACGACTGGGTGAAGAAGGTCGTCGACGAGATCAACCACGAGCTGCCCAAGTACGAAACCATCAAGCGTTTCGCCATCCTCGACAAGGACTTCTCCATCGAGACCGGCGAGCTGACCCCGACCCTCAAGGTCAAGCGCAAGGTGATCAACGAGCGTTACCGCGACCTGTTCGACAGCCTGTACAGCGACTGAGCGATTTTATCCCAAACATAGGAGGAAACCGTGGAACAACAAGCCCAACCTCAAAACACCGGCGGAAGCTCGGGCGGCAGCGGATTGGCGCCCAACATCGCGTCGATGCTCTGCTACCTTTGCACCTTCGTGACCGGGATCATCTTCCTGATCATCGAGAAGGACAACAAGGACATCAAGTTCCACGCCTGGCAGGCGATCTTCCTGGGCGGCGCATATTTCGCCTCCTGGATCGTGTTCATGGTCCTGGCCTTCATCCCCTATGTCGGCATCGTCAGCGGCATCCTGAGCATCGTGGTCTATATCGGCCTCTTCGTCATCTGGCTGATCGCGATGATCAAGGCCTACCAGGGCCAGCGCTGGCTGATCCCGGTCATCGGACCGATGGCCGAGCAGCAGGCCAACAAGTAATTTGAGCCATCCATGAGAGGTCTCGGGGCGATAGCTTTCGTCGCGCTCTTGTTTGCGGGCGCGGCGCTGGTACCCTTGGCTTGGATCGAGGGGCTGCCGCTCTGCATGATCCGCGAGGCCACCGGCTGGGATTGCCCCGGCTGCGGCTTAAGCCGGGCCTTTCTGGAGATGTTTCATGGTCACTGGCGCCAAGTCTTTCAGCTGAACGCCCTGGCGCCGGTGATCGCCCTATATTTGGCCGTCTTGGCCGCGGATCGGTTTTACACCGCCCGGGCCGGCCGCCGGCCCCTCTGGTACAGCGCCGGGGGCAGCCGTTGGATCAGCTCTTTGTTTGGAGTCCTGGCTTTGGGACAATGGCTCTATAAATCCGGACTTCACTTGGTAAAAATACTCTAACGATTGAAGGAGACGAAATGTCGACCCCGAAAGAAATCTTCGAGCAAAAAATTCCCGAAAAACTGAAGGCCAACGAGGCCAAGATCGCCGGCAACACCGCGATCTACGAGTTCAACATCACGGGCGACGGCGGCGGGGTCTGGTCGATCGACCTCTCCGGGCCCGACAAGAAGGTCGTGGCCGGCTCCACCGGCAACGCCAAGTGCACCGTGACGGTGGCGGCGGCCGATTTCTCCGACATCATCGATGGCAAGCTCAATCCCCAGATGGCGTTCATGACCGGCAAGCTGAAGGTGGGCGGAGACATGGGCCTGGCCTTGAAGCTGGGAGCCATCCTCGGCTAGATATCAAATTTTGCGGATTTCTAAGGGAACCTTCGGGTTCCCTTTTTTTTACCTCGAATTTCGAAATTCGAATTTCGAATGCGGTCCGCTGCCCGAAATTCGCATGCGAAATTGGAAATTGGAGGAGGGGAGGGCTCAACCCTCGCCTTCCGAGGCCTTGGCCTCCTCGGCGTAGACGAAGCTGGACTTGAGATACTCCCGGTTGAGCTTGGCGATCGTCGTGATCTTGATGCCGGCGGGGCAGGCCGCCTCGCACTCGTAGGTGTTGGTGCAGCCGCCGAAGCCCTCGGCGTCCATCTGGGCGACCATGGCCTGGGCGCGCTTGTAGCGCTCGGGCTGGCCTTGCGGGAGCTCGGCGAAGTGGGTCACCTTGGCGGCCACGAAGAGCATGGCCGAGGCGTTCTTGCAGGAGGCCACGCAGGCCCCGCAGCCGATGCAGGCGGCGGCGTCCATGGCGCGGTCGGCGCTCTCTTTGCCCACCAGGATGCAGTTGGCGTCCTGGGCGTTGCCGACGTTCACCGAGGCATAGCCGCCGGCGGAGATGATGCGGTCGAAGGCCGTCCTATCGACGACGAGGTCCCTGAGGATGGGGAAGGCCTTGGCCCGCCAGGGCTCGATGACGATGGTGTCGCCGTCCTTGAAACGCCGCATGTGCAGCTGGCAGGTGGTGGTCTCGCGGTCCGGTCCGTGGGCCTGGCCATTGATCATCAGGCTGCACATGCCGCAGATGCCCTCGCGGCAGTCGTGGTCGAAGGCCACCGGCTCCTCTCCTTTCTTCAAAAGCTCTTCGTTGAGGACGTCGAGCATTTCGAGGAAGGAGGCGTCGGTGGAAACTCCCTGCACGGGATAGGTCACCAGCCGTCCCTGGGCCTGCGGGCCCTTTTGGCGCCAGATCTTCAAGGTGAGGTTTAATTTCTTTTCCATTTATTTATAACTCCGTTGAGTCAGGTGGATCGACTCGAAGGCCAGCGGTTCCTTGTGCAGGACCGGCTCCTTGTCGTCGCCCTGGTGCTGCCAGGCCGAGACGTAGAGGTAGTTCTCGTCGTCGCGCTTGGCCTCGTTCTCCTCGGTTTGGCTTTCCTCGCGGAAGTGGCCGCCGCAGGATTCGCGGCGATTGAGGGCATCGCGGCACATCAGCTCGCCCAGCTCGATGAAGTCGGCCACACGGCCGGCCTGCTCGAGGCTTTGGTTCAGCTCGGCGTTGCCGCCCGGGATCTTGACGTTGCTCCAAAATTCTTCGCGCAGGGCGCGGATCTTGGCGATGGCTTCTTTAAGTCCGGCCTCGCTGCGCGACATACCGCACTTGTCCCACATGATGCGGCCCAGCTCGCGGTGGAAGCTGTCGACGCTGCGATTGCCGTTGATCTTCAATAACCGCTCGACGCGACCCTTGGCGGCATGCAGGGCCTCCTCGAACTCTGGGCCGTCGGTCGAGACCTTGGGGAGCTTGCGCCCGGCCAAGTGATGCCCGACCGTGTAGGGCGCGATGAAATAGCCGTCGGCCAATCCCTGCATCAGGGCGCTGGCGCCCAGGCGGTTGGCGCCGTGGTCCGAGAAATTGGCCTCGCCCAGGACGAAGAGGCCGGGGATGGTGCTCTCCAGATGATAGTCCACCCAAAGCCCACCCATCGTGTAGTGGGGGGCGGGGTAGATCTTCATTGGCGTGTGGTAGGGATTTTCGCCGGTGATCTTCTCGTACATGTGGAAGAGGTTGCCGTACTTCTGCCGGATCACCTCGCGGCCGTCGCGCTTGATCGCGTCGGCGAAGTCCAGATAGACCGCCTGCCCGGTCTCGCCGACCCCGCGGCCCTCGTCGCAGACCGCCTTGGCGTTGCGGCTCGCCACGTCGCGGGGCACCATGTTGCCGTAAGTCGGGTACTTGCGTTCGAGGTAGTAGTCGCGCTCGTCCTCGGGGATGCCTTCGGGCCGGCGCTTGTCGCCCTTCTGCTTGGGCACCCAGACGCGCCCGTCGTTGCGCAGGCTCTCGCTCATTAGGGTCAGCTTCGACTGGTAGTCGCCGTGCTGGGGGATGCTGGTCGGGTGGATCTGCGTGAAGCAGGGGTTGCCGAAGTAGGCGCCGCGCTTGTAGGCCCGCCAGATCGCGGTGGCGTTGCAGCCCTTGGCGTTGGTCGACAGGTAGAAGACGTTGCTGTAGCCGCCCGTGCAGAGCAGGACGGCGTGGGCGGCGTGCTTTTCAAAATTACCGTTGGTGAGGTCCCGTGCGATGACGCCCCGGGCCACGCCGTCGACCAAGACCAAGTCCAGCATCTCGTGGCGCGAATACAGCTTGACCTTGCCGCGCTCGACCTGGCGCATCAGGCTGGAGTAGGCGCCCAACAGGAGCTGTTGCCCCGTCTGGCCGCGGGCGTAGAAGGTGCGCGAGACGAGGACGCCGCCGAAGGTGCGGTTGGCCAGGGTGCCGCCGTATTCGCGCGCGAAGGGCACGCCCTGGGCGACGCACTGGTCGATGATGTTGGCGCTGACCTCGGCCAAGCGGTAGACGTTGGCCTCGCGGGCGCGGAAATCGCCGCCCTTGACGGTGTCGTAGAAGAGACGGCCGACGCTGTCCCCGTCGTTTTGGTAGTTTTTGGCGGCGTTGATCCCGCCCTGGGCGGCGATGCTGTGGGCGCGGCGCGGGCTGTCTTGAAAGCAGAAGACCTTGACGTTGTAGCCCAACTCGCCCAACGAGGCGGCGGCCGAGGCCCCGGCCAAGCCGCTGCCGATCACGATGATGTCGTACTTGCGCTTGTTGGTGGGGCTCACCAGCTTCAGCTCGTTCTTGCACTTGGTCCATTTCTCGCTGAGCGGACCGCTGGGGACGCGGGCGTCGAGGCTCATAGCTGCACTCCGTATTTCTTAAGCATGGCCCAAACCGGGAAGGAGGCGAAGCCCAGGGCGAGGACGACCGCCAAGACGACGCCGACTTTTTTGATCAGCGGGGTGTATTTGGGGTGGTTCCAACCGAAGGTCTGGAAGACGCTCTGAAAGCCGTGGAGCAGGTGCCAGCCCAGGAAGAGGCTGCCGACGAAGTAGACGCCGGCCGAGACGGGGTCTTGCAGCAGCCGCAGGGCCTTGGCGAAAGGCTCTTCGCCGTCAGGGCCCGGGTTGCGCAGGTGAAAGCGAAAGTCGGCCAGGTGCAGGAGGATGAAGCCCAGGAGGATGGCGCCGGAGACAAACATCAGCGCGGAGGGCGTGGCCGCCGTGCGATCCTGTTTGGAGCGGCGCATCTGGTAGCCCTCGGGGCGCGCCGCACGGTTTTCGCGGGTGATGCCGACGGCGATGAGGATGTGGGCCAGGAAGAGGGCCAGCAGGCCGAGCTCGGCGACCAGGACGAGGCCGGGCTTGGAATGCAGGGCGTGGGCGTAGTTATTGTAGTCTTCGATTCCGACGTAGAGGAGGAGATTGCCGGCGAGGTGGACGATCACGAAGCCGATGAGCAGGAGCCCCGTCAGGCCCATCACGAATTTCCGGCCGATCGAGGAGCCCAGGGCCTTTATAAGCCAATTCAAAAGATACTCCTTTCCCAACGAAACGCAGCCTGCCCATAGCGCAGGAGTATTGGAAAAAACAAATAAAATTTCACCGCTTCGCGCGAAGGCGGGGCCGGAAACCGGACAAACCCTTCAGCGCCGCGCCAGGGCCTTCGAAACACAGCTTAGGGCCGGGCCTTGCGACCTGCAAGGGCTCGGCCCCAGGGGCATTGCGGATTTTGGGCAAAAAAAAACGGGGCGCCGTCGTAGCGACGCCCCGTAATCTTTAGGAACGGAGAATCATTCTCACAAGCCGCCCGAGGCCTTAGTCCTTCGCCTCCTCGAACTCGGCGTCCACGACGTCCTCCTTCTTGGGCTCGGAGGAGGCTCCGCCCTCGGAGGCCCCGGCCGAGGCCTGCTCGGCGCCGGGCGCCGCGCCCGAACCGGAGGCGGCCTTGTAGAGCTGCTCGGCCATCTTGTGAGAGAGGGTCGTGACCTTCTCCATGCCCGACTTCATGTCGTCGACGTTGTTGGCCTCGATCGCCTTCTTGAGCTCGGCCACCGCGGCCTCGATCTCGGAAACCGTCCCCGCGTCGACTTTCTCCCGGTTTTCCTTGAGGGTCTTCTCGGTCGAGTAGACCAGGGAGTCGGCGTGGTTCTTGACCTCGATTTCCTCGCGGCGCTTTTTGTCCTCGGCCGCGTGGGACTCGGCCTCCTTCACCATCCGGTCGATGTCCTTCTCGTTCAAG
This sequence comes from Deltaproteobacteria bacterium PRO3, assembly GCA_030263375.1. Taxonomy (NCBI): domain Bacteria; class Deltaproteobacteria; species Deltaproteobacteria bacterium PRO3. The sequence continues at coordinate 41,060 of SZOV01000008.1, read as the reverse complement.
CCGCTGGAGGCGGTGATGGTGATGTGCTGCTTCTTATTGGTCGCCTTGTCCAAGGCCGAGACGTTGACGATGCCGTTGGCGTCGATGTCGAAGGTGACCTCGACCTGCGGCACGCCGCGCGGCGCGGGCGGGATTCCGTCGAGGATGAATCGGCCGAGGGTGCGGTTGTCTTTGGCCATCTCGCGCTCGCCCTGCAGGACGTGGATCTCCACGCTGCTCTGGCTGTCGGCCGCCGTGGAAAAGATTTGCGACTTGCGGGTCGGGATGGTCGTGTTGCGCTCGATCAGCTTGGTCATCACGCCGCCCAGGGTCTCGATGCCCAGGGAAAGCGGGGTGACGTCGAGCAAGAGCAGGTCCTTGACGTGCCCGGAGAGCACGCCCGCCTGGACGGCGGCGCCCAGGGCGACGACCTCGTCGGGATTGACGCCCTTATGGGGCTCTTTTCCGAAGAACTTCTTCACTTCCTCCTGGACCCGCGGGATGCGGGTGGAACCGCCGACCAGGACGACCTCGTCGATCTCGGAGGCCTTCTTGCCGGCGTCGGCCAAGGCCTTCTTCACGGGCTCCATGCTGCGCATAAAGAGGTCCTCGCAGAGCGCCTCGAACTTGGCCCGGGTCAGCTTGATGTTCATGTGCTTGGGCCCGGTCTGGTCCGCCGTGAGGAAGGGCAGGTTGATCTCTGTCTCCATGACGCTGGAGAGCTCGATCTTCGCCTTCTCGGCCGCTTCTTTGAGGCGCTGCAGGACCATGCGGTCCTTGCTGACGTCGATGCCCTGGTCTTTCTTGAACTCCGCGATCAGGTAGTCGATCAGGCGCTGGTCGATGTTGTCGCCGCCCAGATGGGTGTCGCCGTTGGTCGAGATGACCTCGACGACGTTCTCGCCGACCTCGAGGATCGAGATGTCGAAGGTGCCGCCGCCGAAGTCGTAGACGGCGATGATCTCGTTTTTCTTCTTATCCAGGCCGTAGGCGAGGGCGGCCGCCGTGGGCTCGTTGACGATGCGCTTGACGTCGAGGCCGGCGATCTTGCCGGCGTCTTTGGTCGCCTGGCGCTGCGAGTCGTTGAAGTAGGCCGGGACGGTGATGACCGCCTCGGTGACCTTCTCGCCCAGGTAATCTTCCGCCGCCTGCTTGAGCTTCATGAGGATCTTGGCGGAAATCTCCGGCGGGCTGTAATTCTTCCCTTGGATCTCGACCGCGGCGTCGCCGTTGCCGGCCTTGACGACGTGGTAGGGGACCATCTTGATCTCCTCGCCGACCTCGTCGTACTTGCGGCCCATGAAGCGCTTGATCGAGTAAACGGTGTTTTCGGGGTTGGTGATCGACTGGCGCTTGGCCACTTGGCCGACCAGGACCTCGCCGTCCTTGCTGAAGGCCACCACCGAGGGGGTGGTGCGGTTGCCCTCTTGATTGGCGATGACCTTGGGCTGGTCGCCCTCCATGATGGCCACCACGCTGTTGGTGGTGCCCAGGTCGATACCGATGATTTTGCTCTTGTTAGCCATAATCGAATGAATTCCTTTCGTGGGGTAGGGAGCCTCCGAGATTTTTTCGAGTATAATTCAATGCCTTAGGAAGGTCTCCCAAAAATCCTAAGCGAGATATAAGTCCCTCCGCCGGGATGTCAAGGCTTACACCCCGAAAATATCGTGGAATTTCAGGGGAGCTCTTCCTCGTCGCCCAGCTTGGCCAGCTCGTCCAAAAAATCGAGGTTTTCCTGGTCGTCTCCCTTGGGGGTCTCGCCGTGGTGGAAATACAGCTTGTCGATGGCGGTGCGCTTGACGCTCTCGTCGGGCTTGGCCACGAAGGAGTCCCTAATGACGACGGGGGCCGCGGGTTTGGGGGCGGGCGCGGCGGCGCCCTCGGGTTTCGCCTCGGCGGCGGCCTCGGCCTCGCGCTGAAAGTGATACCAGAGCTCCAAGCGGCGCAGGGGCGAGGCGTGCTTGTCCAACACCGCCTCGAGCAGGGCCTTGAAGGCCGCGTTGTAAAGCAGCTCTTCCCCTTTTTTGAATCTGGGCAATATCTGGGCGTTGACGATCTGCCGCCAGGCCTCGAGGGTCAGGTTGGTCTCGAAGCGCAACACCTTTTGATACAGCTCCCCGGTCCAGGCCAAGGGCCGGGGGCCGTCCTTGAGGCGCCGCGGGTCGAAGGGCTTCTTGATCTGGGCCTGGAAGAAGTAGGGCTTCAGGGAGTCGAGATCCGCCCGTTTGAAACGGTAGAGCCCCTTGCCCCTGGCAAACTTTTGGCAGGCACCCTTCCATTGGTTGAGCGAAAAGCGGCGGGCGTCGATGAAGCCTTGCTGATAAACGTCGGCGATGAGGGCCTCGGAGGCGCTTCGGACGCCTTCCTCTTCCTCGGGGGTCAATTTTTTCCAGACGTAGTCTAAAAGTTCCATGATTCTTAGGGGATATCTGTCCGATCCGCATTGACAATCCCAAAATAATGATTATCTACCTCCGAGGCTTTTGGCAAAGGTCAAATCGTGAAGCGGGATTATTACGAAATTTTGGGCGTGCAGCGCGAGGCCTCGAGCACCGAGATCAAGACCGCCTACCGTAAAAAGGCCCTCGAGTACCACCCCGACCGCAACCCCAGCCACGAGGCCGAGGAGCTGTTCAAGGAGGCCTCCGAGGCCTACGAGGTCTTGAGCGACCCCCAAAAACGCGGACTCTACGACCAATACGGCCACGCCGGCCTACGCAATCAGGGCTTCCACGGCTTCGAGGACGTGGGCGACATCTTCAGCCACTTCTCCGACGTCTTCGAGGATTTCTTCGGGATGGGCGGCCGCCGCGGTCGCAGCCGCACGGGCCCCGCCGCCGGCCGAGATATCCGCTACGACCTCGAGATCGGCTTCCTCGAGGCCTTTCACGGCGTCGAGAAGAAGATCGAGGTCGAGCGCCAGGAAGAGTGCGCCCGCTGCGGCGGGCAGGGCTACCCCAAGGGCCAGGAGCCCATGGTCTGCCGCCACTGCGGCGGGAAGGGCCAGCTCTACCATTCCCAGGGCTTCTTCACCATCTCCACCGCCTGCGCCGCCTGCCAAGGGCAGGGCCGGGTGGTCAAAGAGCACTGCCCCGAGTGCCGCGGCCACGGCACGGTGGCCAAGGCGAAAAAGATGACCGTCAAGGTGCCCCCCGGCGTCGACACCGGCACCCAGCTCTGCCTGCGCGGAGAGGGTGAGGCGGGCAAGCGCGGCGGTCCGCCGGGCGATCTCTACGTCGTCTTGCACGTCGAGGAGGACGAGCGCTTCCAGCGCCACGGGGCCGACCTGCACTTTCAAAGCAAAATCTCCATGGCCGCGGCGGCCTTAGGGTTGGAGATCGAGGTCCCCAGCCCCGAGGGCGTCGAAAAGCTGCGCATCCCGCCGGGGGCCCAGACCGGCGACGTCCTCAAGCTGGCGGGGAAGGGGATGCCCAGCCTGCGCGACAAGCGCCGCGGCGATCTCCACGTCCACCTCTTCGTCGAGACCCCGAAGGACTTAAGCGCCAAGCAGCGCGAGCTGCTCGAGGCCTTCCTGCGGGAAGGCGGCGAAACGCTTAAGGAAAGTTCCTTTACCAAAGCCTCAAAAAAATCTAAGAAGTCCAAGGGTTGGTTTTAAACCCCAAGCCCCCGGCGGCTCGTTGAAGCCCCAGCGACATTCCTATTCCACGGGAGGACGGCATGCAGCATGAGATTCAGCAGAACCTCGAGCGGGTGAAGGCCTATCAACCGGTGCTCAGCTCGCTGCTCGAGGAGATCTCCAAGGTCGTGGTCGGCCAGCGCTACATGGTCGAACGCCTCCTGATGGGCATCCTCCTCGAGGGCCACATTCTAGTCGAGGGCGTCCCCGGTCTGGCCAAGACGACCACGGTGCGGGCCCTGGCCAAGGTCCTCGATGTTAGGTTCCAGCGCATCCAATTCACGCCCGACCTCCTGCCCGCCGACCTGATCGGCACCCAAATTTTCAATCCCAAGACGCAGGAGTTCACCGTCAAGCAGGGGCCCATCTTCGCCAACGTCATCCTGGCCGACGAGATCAACCGCGCGCCGGCCAAGGTGCAGAGCGCCCTGCTCGAGGCGATGCAGGAGAAGCAGGTCACCATCGGCAACAACACCTTTCCGCTCGAGCCGCCCTTCGTGGTGTTGGCGACGCAGAACCCGATCGAGCAGGAGGGCACCTATCCGCTGCCCGAGGCCCAGGTCGACCGCTTCATGCTCAAGCTCAACGTCTCTTACCCCAGCAAGGAGGAGGAGATCGCCATCATGGACCGGGCCCGCAGCGGCCACTGGGAAGAAGTCGCGGCCAAGGTCAGCCACAAAGAGCTGGGCGAGATGCGCCGCCTGATCGCGCAGATCTACCTGGATCCCAAAATCAAGGACTACATCGTCCGCATCGTGATGGCGACGCGGCATCCGGCCGAGTTGAAACTTGGCCTGGAGAGCTACATCCAATTCGGCGCCTCCCCGCGCGCCAGCATCTACCTGGCCGAGGTCGCGCGCTGCTACGCCTTCCTGCAGGGTCGGGCCTTCGTGACGCCGCAGGACGTGAAGACGATGGCCCATGACGTGCTCCGACACCGGATCCTCTTGACCTACATGGCCGAGGCGGAGGGCCTCTCCAGCGACGAGGTGTTGAAGAAGATTTTGGATCAATTGGAGGTACCTTAATCTAAGTGTCGAAGTGTCTAAGTGCCTGAGTGTCAAAGTTTCTTTCGCCCTATTTTATTTTTTTACATGGATACGGCGAAAAAAACTTAAGCACTTAGACACTCAGGCACTCAGACACTTAAAGCCGTATGCTTCCTCCCGAGATACTAAAAAAGATCAAGCGCATCCAGCTTAAGACCAACTACCTCGCCAACGAGATCTTCGCCGGCGAGTACGAGAGCGCCTTCCGCGGCCGCGGGATGGAGTTCGAGGAAGTGCGCGAGTACCAGCCCGGCGACGACGTCCGCACCATCGACTGGAACGTCACCGCGCGCAGCGGCCGGCCCTTCGTGAAGATCTACCGCGAGGAGCGCGAGATGACCGTCATGATCCTGGTCGACATGTCGGCCTCGCTGGACTTCGGCACCCGCGAGCGCCTCAAGCGCGAGGCCGCCGCCGAGGTCGCGGCGGTCCTGGCCTACGCGGCGATCAAGAGCAACGACAAGGTCGGCCTGATCCTCTTCACCGACCGGGTCGAGAAGTTCATCCCCGCCAAGAAGGGCCGCGGCCACGTCTACCGGGTCATCCAAGAGATCCTGAGCTTTCAGCCGCAACACCCCAAGACCCAGATCCGCGTTCCCCTCGAATACCTGATCCGGGTCATGCACCGCCGCTCCATCTGCTTTCTGATCTCCGACTTCCTCGACCAGGGCTACGAGCGCGCCCTGGCCATCGCCAAGCGCCGCCACGACATGGTCTGCATCCAGCTCCACGACCCCGCCGAGGCGGAGTTCCCCAAGGCGGGCTGGCTTAAGTGGCGCGACCCCGAGACGGGCGAGCTGCAATGGGTGAACAGCTCGCGCCCGGGCTTTCAGAAGAAATTCGCCGAACTCGCCCAAGATCTGCTGCTGACGCCGCAGCGGACCTTCCAGTCCCTGGGCGTCGACTCGGTCCTGATCGACCAGAGCAAGGACTACATCCACCCGCTGCTGCAATTTTTCCGCTTCCGGGAGAAACGACAGTAAGCCATGCCCACGCCCCTGCCCAAGCTGGAAGAGATGACCGACATCCTCGACCTGAAGGACATCCAGGCCTGGGACGTCCGCTGGATCTGGGCCCTGGCCGCCTCGTTGGCGGCGATCTTGATCTTCCTGCTGCTCCGCTCGCTGTGGCGGCGTCCGCGCAAGGCCAAGGCCGAGGCGGCGGTTCCCTTGTCGCCGCTGGAGGCGGCCCTCAAAAAGCTCGACGAGCTGGTGAATAGCCGCTTGGCCGAGTCGGGGCAGGTGCGGCGCTTCTACTTCTCCCTCTCCGACCTGTTTCGCGAATTCATCGAGCGCGAGCTGGAGATCCCGGCCTGCGAGGCCACCCTCGAGGAGCTGCGCCCCAAGCTTAAGACCTCGCCCTGGCTCGACCCCGACCGGGTACGCGAGGCCGTCGGCCTGCTCGAGTTGGCCGACATGGCCAAGTTCGCCCAATACGTCCCGCCGCGCGACGAGCTGGTGAAGAGCGTCAAGCTCGCCCGGGCTTGGATGACCCAGGTCGCCGAGGGGCGTGCCCGGGCCCTCGCCGAGAGCCTGGCCCGAAAGGAGGCGAGCGCCTAGGATGTTCCGTTTCCTCTATCCCTGGGTCCTGACGGCGCTGATCCTCCCGGTCGGCCTCCTCCTGCTCGAGCGGCTGCGGCGCGGTCGCGGTTACTTCCGCTTTCCCCTGGCCACGGCCCTGAAGCCGCTGTACCGGCGGGGCGACGGCCTGGCGATGCGCCTTCCTTCCTGGCTGATGGCCCTGGCCCTGGCCTGCCTGATCGTCGGCCTGGCCCGCCCGCAGCGGGGGCGGGCCGAGACCGAGGTGACCAGCGAGGGCATCGACATCATGCTGGCCATCGACGCCTCCGGCAGCATGGCGGCGATGGACTTCAAGCTGGACGGGGAGGCGGTCAACCGCCTGGTGGTCGTCAAGAAGGTCGTCTCCGAATTCATCCGCGGGCAGAAGGGCGACCGGCTGGGCATGGTGGTCTTCGGCGAGGAGGCCTATACGCAGTGCCCGCTCACCCTCGACTACGACGTCCTGACCCAGCTTCTGGACCACGTCGAAATCGGCATCGCCGGAGACGGCACGGCGATTGGCGACGGCCTAGCACTGGCGGTGAAGCGCTTGAAAGATCTCCCGGGCAAGTCCCGCGTCGTGATCCTGCTGACCGACGGGCGCAACAACGCCGGATCGGTCTCGCCGGAGAAGGCTGCCGAGATAGCCAAGACCTTCGGCATCAAGGTCTACACCATCGGCATCGGCACCAAGGGTCCGGTGCCCTTTCCGCAGCCGGGCATCTTCGGCAATCGCCTCATCTACGTGAACCTCGACATGGACGAGGAGACCCTCGAGAAGATCGCCGAGACCACCGGCGGGCGCTACTTCTACGCCACCGATACCAAGAAGCTGGAGGCCATCTACAAAGAAATCGGCCAGCTCGAAAAGACCAAGGCCAAGGTCAAGCATTATGAGATCTACGAGGAGTGGTACGCCTATTTCGGCTTCGCCGGGCTGGGCCTGCTGCTTTTCGAATCCCTGCTCGCGGCGACCTGGCTGAGGAGGCTGGCCTAGGATGCGCTTCAACCACCCCGACTTGGTTTTCCTGTTCTTCCTGGTGCCCTTGCTCCTGGCGCTGCTCTTCTACCAGGCCTACCGCCGGAAGAAGGCCTGGCGAGCCCTGGCCGACGAGCCCCTGCGCGCCAACCTGATGCCCCAGCGCGCGCCCTGGCGCATCGCCCTCAAGAACGGCCTCAAGGTCCTGGCCCTCGTCTTTATGATCCTCGCCCTGATGGAACCGCAGTGGGGGATGAAGGAAGAAGAGGTCACGCTCAAGGGCGCCGACCTGATGCTGGTGCTGGACGTCTCTAACTCGATGCTGGCCCAGGACCTCAAGCCCTCGCGGATGGAACGGATGAAGCGCAAGCTCCGCGACCTCTTGCAGATGCTGGCGGGGGACCGGGTCGGCCTGATCGCCTTCGCCGGCCGCAGCTTCCTGCTGTCCCCGCTGACCATCGACTACGGGACCCTCGAGATGTTCGTCGACGAGCTCAGCCCCAACACCATCCCCGTGCAGGGGACGGACCTGAGCGGGGCTCTCTCGCTCGCGATCAAGGCGATGAGCGACAAAGAATCGGCCAAGGCGATTCTGGTATTCTCCGACGGAGAGGATTTCAGCGAAAAGCTCGACAAGATGATCGAGACCTTAAAAGAGAAGAAAATCAAGGTCTTCGCCCTGGGCTTCGGCACCCCGGAGGGGGCCCCCATCCCCGAACCGGGCGGAGGTTTTAAGACCAACCCGGAAGGGGAAATGGTCGTATCTAAGTTGAAGGAGGAGGCCCTCAAGGACCTCGCCCTTAAGACCGGCGGGGCCTACGTGCGAACGGTGAGCGGAGACGAGGACCTGCGCCAGCTCTACGTCAAGGGGGTCCGCGGCGCCCTCGAGCTGAGCGAGCTGAAGGCCGCCCGCAAGCAGGTCTGGGAGAGCCGTTTTTACTGGCCGCTGGGGATCGCGCTGGCCTTCCTGGCGCTGGAACGCCTGATCTCCGAATCGCGACGCCCGAAAAAGGGACTGAATTTCGCCAATGGATATTAACCGGACGCTAAAACTTCTCGGCATCCTAGCCCTCACGCTGGCGGCGGTGGGCGCGATTCCCGTCCGCGCCTGGGCGGGTCCTTGGGACACTTGGCGGGAATACCGGGGGCGCAAGGCCTACGAGGAGAAGAACTACCCGGAGGCCCAAAAAAACTTCGAGGAAAACTTGAAGGCCGACGCCGACGCCCAAGACTACTACAACCTGGGCGCGACGCAGTACCGGATGGGCGCCTTCGACAAGGCCCGCGAGAGCTTCGAGGCCGCGGTCAAGACCGGAACGCCGACGCAGCAAGAACAAGCCCTTTACAATCTCGGCAACACCCAATACCGCTTGGGCAAGCTGCCGGAGTCGATCCAGGCCTACGAGCAGGCCCTGAAGCTGAAACCCGACGACGCCGAGGCCAAGCTCAACCTCGAGTTCGTCAAGCGCCGGCTGCAGAAGCAGCAGGAGGCCCAGCGGCAACAACAAGAACAGCAACAGCAGCAGAACCAACAAGGCGAACAACAGCAACAACAGGCCCAGGGCGGCCAGCAAGACCAACAGCAGCAGAGCTCCGGTTCGGACCAGCAAAAACAAGACCAGGCCCAATCCCAGGGGCAAAAACCCCAGGACCAACAGCAGCCAGGGCAGGGCGGTCAAAAACAGGAGCAACAGGACTCGCAGCAGGCCCAAGGCGGCCAAGGTCAAGACCAAAAGAAAGAGGCGCCACAGGCGGAGCAGGAAAAGCCTCCGCAAGAGGGCCAAAGCGGCCAGCAGCCCGAGCCACAAAAACAGGCGGAGGCGGGAGAACAGGGCAAGCAAAAGCAAGCCCAACAAGGTTCTAAGCCGGATTCCGGATCGCAGGCCCAGCCCCAGGGCGCCGAGGGCGAAAAGCCGCAGCCTCAGGCCCAGGGCGGATCCCAAGGCCAAGCGGAGCCGGAAAGGTCTGGAGACCAAAAATCCCAGGGCCCGCAGGCCGGCCAACAACCGGATCGAGCCGAGGGCGAGCCGAAAACACCGGAACCCGGCGAAGGCGAGCAGGCCGGAGACAGACAGGCCCAAAAGGATTCCCCCGAGGGCCAGGGGCAAAATCAGGGAGAGACCTCGCAAGGTTCCCAGGACCGCGGCGAAGCAGGGCAGGGTCAGAAGAAGCCTAACCTCGAGGGCCAGCTGGAGGCCGCCGGCGAGGCGCCCAAGGAAGGCCAAGGCGGCGGCCGCCAAGGCAGGGTCAAGGCCAAGCCCGGCCCGGGCGAGCAGGAGGCCGAGCGCTGGCTGGAGATGATCGAGGACAAGAGCGAAGCGATCCGCAATAAACAGATTCGGGAGGCCATGGGCCGTTCCCGGACTCCGGAGAACGACTGGTAGGCGATGCGCAAATTTCGTCTTTACATCTTGGGAGCGCTGACCGCCGCGTGGCTCGGCATGGGGCCCGAGGCCCTGGCGCAGCCCACGGTCCACGTCGAGGTCGACCAAAACACCGTCTCGATGGACGACACCCTGACGATGACCGTCGAGATCCGCGGCGGCAGCGCCCTGACCACGCCTGAGATCCCGCCGCTCGGCAACTTCGACGTCGTCGGCCGCTCGACGGCGAACTCCGTCGAGATCGTCAACGGCGAGATGTCGGTGAGCAAGACCTTCACCTACGTCCTCTCCCCGCGCCGCGTGGGCGATTTCCAGATCGGCCCGGTCAAGGTCTACATCGAAGGGCAGGAATACAGCGCCGGCCCGGTCCGCGTCCGGGTCACTCCGGAGGGCGGCGGGGGAGGTCCCGGCTACCAGACCCAGCCGAGTTTCCCCCAAATGCCCGGCTTCCCCTCGACGCCGCCGGGCTTTCCGCAGCTGCCCGGCATGCCCCAGCCCTGGCCCCGCCAGCCCCCGCAGGCCCCGCCCGACGAGAAGGCCTACGCGGACACCTTCGTCACCGCCGAGACCGACCGCAAAGAGGCCTACATCGGCCAGCAGGTGATCTTCACCTTCAGGCTCTACTCCACCGTCAGCATCTCCGGCGCCACCTTGAGCCTGCCCGACTTCAAGGACTTCTTCACCGAGGAGCTGATGAAGGAGCGCAAGTACGAGACCGAGCTCGGCGGCCGGCGCTACGCCGTCAACGAGTGGCGCTTCGCCCTGTTCCCGACCAAGGCGGGGGACCTGCAGACCGGCGAGACCAAGGTGAAGGGCAACGTCCCGGTGCGGATCCAACGCGGGCCCTTCGACGATCCCTTTTTCCAGGGTTTCGCCATGACCAGCAAGCCACGGACCTTCACCGCGGCCAGCGTGGGGATTCACGTAAAGGAGCTGCCGCCGCCGCCCCAGGACTTCACCGGCCTGGTCGGGCAGTTCGCGATCTCGAGCACGCTCAGCAAGGACAGCCTCAGCCTGGGCGAGACCAGCAACCTGAAGATCGAGGTCGCGGGGAAGGGCAATATTCGCGAGGCCACCCTCCCGGATTTGCAAAACCTGGATTACTTCAAGGTCTATCCCTCCAAGCCGGAGGTGAAGCTCGACAAGAGCCTCCAAGGCCTCTCCGGCAAGAAGACCTTCGAGTACGCCCTGGTCGCCGAACGGCCGGGGACGACGGTCATCCCCGCGCAGGAGTTCAGCTACTTCAACCCGGACACGGGGACCTACGAGAAGCTGAGCACGGCGCCGCTGACCGTCCACATCCTCGGCGGACCCTCTTCGGAAAAATTGGTAACGGCGGGTCTCGAGGACTCCAAGGCCCCCGCCGCGGCGCAGGGGCCGGCCTTCGACCTGCGGCCGATCAAACCGGCCGCGGCGGTCCTCTACAGCCAGGCCCTGCGCCCCTGGGAAGGCGCGACCGCCTGGGCCCTGCTGTTGGGCGCGCCCCTGGGCTTCCTCGGCCTGATCGGCTGGGGCCGCTACCGCGCCCGCTAGCTGGCCCACGCCGACGATCGCAAGCGCAGCCGCGCCTTCAAGCAGGCCAAGGCCGCGGTGCAGAGGCTGGGCGGGGAATCGGACTTCTCGAAGCTGAGCCTGGTCTTCAAACAATACTTGAGCGACCGCTTTTTGGTGAAGGGCACGGCGCTGACGCCAATGGAAATCGAGGATTTATTGAAATCCCGCGGCGTCCCCATCGAGACCTACCGCCGCGCGGTGTATTTCCTCGAGCAGCTGGACATGTGGCAGTACGGCGGCGCGGCGGAGAAGCGCCCCAGCGACAAGATGTTGAAGCTGGAGGCGATGGATTTGTTAAGAGAGATTGAGAAGGCGACGTAGGGACGTAGGGGCGAACCTTGTGTTCGCCCCAGGGCAAGGATATTGCCATTGTCCAACGAGTTTCTACAAACAGGCTCCGGCAGGAGCGAACACAAGGTTCGCCCCTACAACAGCGTCCGAATATTTATGAACTTGAGAAAAATCTTCATCCTCGGCTGTCTTGCGTTCTTTCCCGTCTCCGCCCGCGCCGTCACGCCCGCCGAGCTCGCCAACCAGGCCCAGGCCGACTACCAGGCCGGCCGCTACGAGAACGCCATCCGCGCCTGGAACGAGCTGGGCGAGATCGGCTTCCACAACGGCGACCTCTACTACAACGTCGCCAGCGCCTACTGGCGCCTCGGCAAGGTGGGGCAGGCGCGGCGCTACTTCCTCGGCGCCCGCGACTGGTCGCCACGGGATCCGGACATCCGCCACAACCTGGCCTTCCTCGAGGCCAAGGTCGAGAAGACCCCGCCGGCGGAGGGCCCCCGCGCCCTGCTGCGCAAGATTCCCTGGTATCGCCTTTCCCTCAACGCCTCCGAGGCTTTGGTCCTGGCCGCCGCGGGCAGCCTGGGGCTCTTCGGCTTCCTGACCGCCCATCGGCTGAGGCGCCGGCCCGCCTTCGCCGTCGCGGCGGCCTGCTGCGCCTTGCCGCTGGTTTACGGGATCTTCCAATTCGCGCTGCGCCGGCCTCCCGATTGGCTCTCCGAGCCCGCCCTGATCGTCGCCCCCCGCGTGGCCCTGCGCGAAAACCCGCTGCCCGACGCCGCCAGCCGTGAGGAGTTGAAGGACGGCGCCCTGGTTCGGCTGCGCAAATCGCAGGGTGATTTTGCGCTTGTCAAAAGCGCCTCCGGGAAGGAAGGTTGGGTCGAGAGATCGAGCCTTGGGGAGATTCCATGAAGGCCGCCGAGCCGACGCACCAATTTTTCAAGACCTGGGACGGCTATGAGCTGTACTACCAGTCTTGGATTCCCGAAAAAAAGAAGGGGAGCCTCGTCGTCCTGCACGGCCTGGGCGAGCATTCGGGCCGCTACCGCTTCTTCATCGACTACTTCCTCGACCAAGGCTGGGCGCTCTACCTGATGGATCAACGCGGCCATGGCAAAAGCCCCGGCCCGCGCTCCCACGCCGACCGCTTCCAAGACTTGGTCGACGACCTCGAGCGCTTCGTCGGCCTGGTCCGCGAGCGCGAGGCGAAGCTGCCCTTGTTTCTCGTGGCCCACTCCTTCGGCGGGCAGGTCGGGGTCAACTACCTGGCGCGCAGGCCCAAAGAGCTGAAGGGCGCGGTACTCTCGAGCCCCAATTTGAAACTGGCCCTGCCGGTCCCGGCCCTGAAGAAAATCCTCGGCACCGCCGCCTCCCGCTTTCTGCCCGAGGTCCTCATCCCCAACGACATCCACGCCTCCTGGGTCTCGCACGACGAGGCGGTGGTCCGCGCCTACGAGGAAGACCCCCTGGTCGCGCGCAAGATCAGCCTGAAGCTCGGCGCCGAGATTTTGAAAAACCTCGACGAGGTGATGGCCCTGGCGCCGGAAATTAAGACGCCGCTCTTGATCGTCCACGGCGGCGACGACAAGATTACCGCGGCCGAAGGCAGTCGGGAGTTCTTCGAACGCGTCGAGATCAAGGACAAGCAGCTCAAGGTCTATCCCGGCTATTTCCACGAGACCTTCAACGAGGTCGGCAAAGAGAAGGTCTTTCGCGACATCGAACACTGGCTGGAAGCGAGGTTGCACAAGTGAACGCGGAGCGCCGGCGACGGCTCAAAGAACTGATCCTGAAATTCAGCTACCAGAAGCGGGAGGTGCGCCTGGCCTCGGGCCGGATGAGCGACTTCTACTTCGACGGCAAGCAGACCACCCTCCATCCGGAAGGCGCAACCCTGGTCGGGCAGCTGATGGGCGAGCTGGCGGCCGAGCATTTCGCCGAGGCCCAGGCCGTCGGGGGCCCCACGCTGGGCGCCGACCCCATCGCCACCGCGATCGCCGTCACTTCTTTCCTGCGCGGCTTCCCGCTGCTCAGCTTCATCGTCCGCAAAGAACCCAAGGGCCACGGCACCATGAGCTGGATCGAGGGGGCGAGCCACCTGAGGCCGGGGATGCGGGTGATTTTAGTCGAAGACGTCATCACCTCGGGCGGCTCCATCCTGAAGGCCTGCAAGGCGGTCCGCGAGGCCGGCTTAGTGCCCCTGGGCGTCATGGTGATCGTCGACCGGGAGGAGGGCGGGCGCGAGGCCCTCGAGGCGGAGGGTTTGAAAGTGCGCAGTCTCTTTACCAAAACGGAATTGTTGGCGTGAGGAACACCCCATGAAAAAGCGCGTCCTTTGGCTGCTCGTGCTCTCGCTGTTCTCGGGAACGGCCCTGGCGAAGGACACCGTCTTTCCCGTCCAAGATCCCTACGGCAAGGTCCTCCGGCGCTACACCAAGAAGGGCGAGTACTATAACTGGCAGGACCTCCAGGCCACCTTGATGATCTACGCCACCTACGCCTCCGACGAGTTCCGCGAGGCCTTCCGCGCCGAGTACGACAAGGTCTATCCCTTGGGCCAGGACCAGCGGGCAAAGGAGCGGGCCGCCCCTTGGCTGGCCGCCGATCCCGAGGCGACCTTCTTCGTCGCGCTCTACGGTCGCAAGCGCGAGATGATGGAGTTGGGCAACGAGAAGTCCCTCCAGGATTTAAGCCTCGAGGCGGGAGGCCAGGTCTACAAGCCCAAGACGGTCGAGAAGATCCCCCTTACGGCCTTCGAGCTGTATTTCTTCAACTACCTCAACCTGTGGTACCAGGGTTATCGCGTGGTGTTTCCCTACGAGGGCCTGCGGGATCGGCAGGTGCCCTTTTCTTTGCGGATCCACGGCGTGGCGGGGGGCGGGACGCTCAAGTTTCAGTAGGGGCGAACCTTGTGTTCGCCCCTACGGCTCCAGGATCGTATCCCGGCGATAGAGCTCGGAGGGGGAGGGGAAGTCGAGGTTGTAGTGCAGGCCGCGGCTCTCCTTGCGCCACAAGGCCGAGAGGATGATCAGCTCGGCGACGCAGGCGATGTTGCGCAGCTCCAGCAGGTCGGAGGTCACGACCGAATTCCAGTAATATTCTTTGATTTCTTCCTTGAGCAGCTCGATCCGCTTTTTCGCGCGCAGCAGGCGCTTGTTGGTGCGGACGATTCCGACGTAATTCCACATGAAGTGGCGTATCTCATCCCAGTTTTGCTTGATGACCACCGCCTCGTCGGAATCGGAGGCGTCGCCGGGATTCCAGGCGGGGATGTCCACGCTCGGCGCCGCGGCGTCCGCGAGGCGCTCGGGGGCGTGCTTCGCGGCCAGGTCGGCATAGACGACGGCCTCGAGCAGGGAATTGCTGGCCAGGCGATTGCCGCCGTGCAGGCCGGTGAAGGTGACCTCGCCGCAGGCGAAGAGGTTCTTCAAGGAAGTCTCGGCCCGCTCGTTCACAACCACGCCGCCGCACATGTAGTGGGCGGCGGGGACCACCGGCACCGGTTCGCGGCAGAGGTCGTAGCCGAATTCCAAAAGCTTCGCGCAGATGTTGGGGAAGCGCTCGCGCAGGTATTCGACGGGGATATGGGTCATGTCCAGAAGGACGTAATCGTCGCCACGTTTTTTCAGCTCGTAATCGATGGCTCGGGCGACGATGTCGCGGGGTGCCAGCTCTTTGCGCGGGTCGTAGCGCTCCATGAAGGTCTCGCCGCTCTTCAGGCGCAGGATCCCGCCCTCGCCGCGCAGGGCCTCGGAGAGCAGGAAGGACTTGGCCTTGGGGTGATAGAGACAGGTCGGGTGGAACTGGACGAACTCGAGGTTGGCCACCTTGGCCCCCGCGCGCCAGGCCATCGCCAGGCCGTCGCCGGTCGCGATATCGGGGTTGCTAGTGTAGAGATAGACCTTGCCGGCCCCTCCGGTGGCGAGGACGGTCACTCCCGAGGTGAAGGTCTCGACGCGGCGGTTCACCGTGTCGAGGACGTAGGCGCCCAGGCAGCGGTTGGGCTGGTTTTCCTCGATGCCCAGCTTGCGGGAGGTCAGCAGGTCGACGGCGAAGTGGTGCTCGAGAATTTGAATGTTGGGATGGGCCTTGACGGAGGCGAGCAGGGCCTGCTCGATCACCCGCCCGGTGAAATCCCCGGCGTGCAGGACGCGGCGAGCGCTGTGGCCGCCCTCGCGGCCCAGGTCGAAGTCGCCCGACTCGCCGCGGCTGAACTCGACGCCGAAGTCGATCAGCTCTTGCACGACGTGCGGTCCCTCGCCGACGACGCGGCGGACGACGTCTTCATGGCAGAGGCCGGCGCCGGTCTCGAGGGTGTCCTTGACGTGGGATTCGAGGTTGTCGGAGGGGGAGACGACCGAGGCGATGCCGCCCTGGGCGTAGTTGGTGTTGGACTCGGCGCTGTTCTTTTTGGTGAGGACCGCGACGCTCCCGTGGCGGGCCGCCTGCAAGGCGAAGCTCAATCCGGCGATGCCGCTCCCCAAGACGATGAAATCGTAGTGCCGATTCATAGTGTCAAGTGCCTAAGTACCTAAGTGCCTGAGTGTCAAAGTTTCTCATGCAAAAATGGTCCTTGTATTTCATCGTACTTGGAAAAGCGCCGGTTTCCTGCATCTTCGAAACATATTACCTTGTCAAGCATCGAAGTTTCTTTTGCCTAATTTCAACTTTTTATCGTATTTTGCGCCCAGAAACTTAGGCACTCAGGCACTTAGGTACTTAGACACTTAGAAATTCAGACATGGACAGCTTGAAGACCGCCAAAAAGCGGGAGTATTTCAACCTCCCCAACTACCTCACCCTGGGCAGGATCCTGCTGATTCCCGTCGTTTTGGTCCTGATCGCCAAGATCTCCCCCGAAAAGAGCGTCCGCGACAACCTGGTCATGGGCATCGCCGCCGCCCTGGTCTTCATCCTGGCCGGCGTCAGCGACCTGGTCGACGGCTATTACGCGCGCAAGTACAAGATCAACGGCGTCTTCGGAAAATACTTCGACCCCCTGGCCGACAAGCTGCTGATCCTGGCGGTGATGATCATGCTGATCCCGATCGGCCGCATCCCGGCCTGGATGGTCATCGTATTCCTGGCCCGCGAGATCTCGATCACCGCGCTGCGGGGCATGGCAGCCTCCGAGCAGATCGACCTGCCGGCGGACTACTGGGGCAAGAAGAAGGCCGCCACCCAGACCCTCGCCCTGATCGGCCTGATGGTCTACTACCCCTTCCTCGGTCTCGACTTCGGACGGATGGGCTGGATCCTCCTGATCCTTTCCCTGGTCATCGCCGTCGGCTCCGGGGTCAACTACGTCGTCCAATTCTCCCGCACCATCCTCCAGAGGTACCGATGAGCGGCGAAGATACCGAATGCCCGCCCCTTTGCGATCGAACCGTCCCCGCCGCCTGCGAGCGCTGCGGCCAACCCGTCCGCGCCGAGCACGGCCATTTCAAGTGCAACGCCTGCGGCTGGCTCACGCATTGCTGTGAAGGCGGAGCGGAATGAAGCGAGTCATCGGAATTTTCTTGCTCTGCCTCGCGCTTTGCCCCGCGCCCCTGCGCGCCGAGTCCGAGTGGATCGCCGTGAAGAAGATCTACGACGGCGACACCCTCAAGCTGAAGGACGGCCGCAAGGTCCGCCTGATCGGGATCGACGCCCCCGAGCTGCATCGCAACGACAAGTTGTACCGCGACACCCAGCGCACCCATCGCGACGCGAAGACGCTGCTCAAGATGGGCAAAAAATCCTACGAGGTGCTGAAGAAGCTGGTGGGGAAGGGGCCCGTGCGGCTGGAATTTGACCAGACCAGCCGGGACAAGTACCAGCGCTCCCTGGCCTATGTCTACGTGCGGATGAAACCAGAGCGCTTCGCGAAGGCCGTCGGGGCGCCGCGCCCCAAGAAGGGAGCGGACGACGAAACGAGGGAATACCTGGTCAACCGCGAGCTGATTCGCTACGGCTGGGCCGACGCCTTCCGCAACTTCGATTACCGCTACAAGGCGGAGTTCCTCGACCTGGAACGCCAAGCGCGGCAGCAAGGCCTCGGGCTCTGGAAAGATTGAATGAAGACCTTTCTGCTGAAAAGCTCCCTTTGGCTGCCGACGCCCCGCGCGGAGCTCTTTCCCTTTTTCGCCGACCCCGGCAATCTGCAGCGGATCACGCCACCCTGGCTCCATTTCAAGGTCCTGAAGTCCAGCACGCCCGAAATCCGACAGGGCACCGTGATCGACTACCGGCTGTGGCTGCGCGGCCTCCCCATCCGTTGGCGCAGCGAGATCAGCGTCTGGGAGCCGCCCTTTCGCTTCGTCGACGAGCAGCGGCGGGGACCCTACCGGCGCTGGATTCACCAGCATCTCTTCACCGAAAGGGACGGCGGCACCCAAGTCGAAGACCTCGTCGAGTACGCCGTCCTGGGCGGGGCCCTCGTCAACCGGCTTTTGGTGCGCCGCGACCTCGACAAGATCTTCGCCTACCGCTGCCGCGCCCTCCAAGAGATCTTCCCGCCCGGCCCGGAGGGCCTCGGCGCGCATCTGGACTAGCTGCCATGATTCTCCGAAAATAAGCGCAAAAAGCCTTGCCTTCGCCGGCCCGGCCCCGCTAGGAACGCAGCCCAAGGAAAACTATGAAAAATCCCGCGCACAACGAGAAGATCCGCAACGTCGCCATCATCGCCCACGTCGACCACGGCAAGACCACCCTGGTCGACTTCATGCTGAAGCAGGCCGGCACCTTCCGGGCCAACCAGGAGACCGTCGACCGGATGATGGACAGCATGGACCTCGAGCGGGAGCGCGGCATCACCATCGCCTCCAAGAACTGCGCGGTCAGCTACAAAGGCACCAAGATCAACATCATCGACACCCCCGGCCACGCCGACTTCGGCGGCGAGGTCGAGCGCGGCCTCAAGATGGTCGACGGGGCCATCCTGCTGGTCGATTCCTCCGAGGGCCCCTTGCCCCAGACCCGCTTCGTCCTCAAGAAGGCCCTTGAGGGCCACCTCAAGATCATCGTCGTCATCAACAAGATCGACCGCAAGGACGCGCGCCCCCAGGAGGTCTTGAACGAGCTCTACGATCTCTTCATCGACTTGGACGCCGACGAGACCCAGATCGAGTTTCCCATCCTCTACGCGATCGGCCGCGAGGGCATCGCGCAAAAGACCTTGCAGGACAGGGGCACGGACCTGGGCCCGCTCTTCGACGCTATCATTCAAGAAGTCCCGGCGCCGGGCTACGACCCCGCCGAACCCTTCCAGATGCTGGTCACCAACCTCGGCTATTCCGACTACCTGGGGCGCCTCGCGATCGGCCGCGTCTTCCAGGGTACGGCCAAGAAGAACGACAGCCTGACCTGCATCGGCAAGGACGGCCAGGCCAAGGCCCTCAAGGTCTCCAACTTGCAAACCTACGAGGGCCTCAAGTTCCAGGAGGTCGACCAGGTCGAGCCCGGCGACATCGTGATCCTTTCGGGCATCGAGGACGTCGCGATCGGCGACACCATCTGCACCGTCGCCCAACCCAAGGCCCTGAAGCGCCTGGTGGTCGACGAGCCCACCGTCGCGATGAAATTCATGATCAACACCTCGCCCTTTTCGGGGCGGGAGGGGAAGTTCGTCCAATCCCGAAAGATCCTCGAGCGCCTGCAGAAGGAGACCCTGCACAACGTGGCCTTAAGGGTGGAGGAGGGGGAGACCCCGGACAGCTTTTTGGTGAAGGGCCGCGGCGAGTTTCAGATGGCCATCCTGATCGAGACCATGCGCCGGGAGGGCTTCGAGCTGGCCGTGGGCCGGCCCCAGATCATCTTCAAGGAAGAAGGCGGCGTCCAGCTCGAGCCCATCGAGCACCTCTTCGTCGACATCCCCGAGGACTTCATGGGGGTGATCACCGAGAAGCTCTCGATGCGGCAGGGCCGGATGATCAACATGGTCAACCACGGGACCGGGCGGATCCGACTCGAGTTTTCGATCCCCTCGCGGGGCCTGATCGGCTACCGCAACGAGTTCCTCACCGACACCAAGGGCGTGGGCCTGATGAATTCCTACCTAAGCGGCTACGAGCCCCTGCGCGGCGAGATCAAGAGCCGGGTGAGCGGTTCGCTGGTCTGCGACCGGATGGGCGAGAGCGTGCCTTACGCCCTGTTCCACCTCGAGCCCCGCGGCGTCCTCTTCATCGGCCCCGGCGTCCCCGTCTACGAGGGGATGATCATCGGCGAGCACAACCGCGACAACGACCTGAACGTGAATCCCTGCAAAGAGAAGAAGCTGACCAACATGCGCGCCGCCGGCAAGGACGAGAACGTCATCCTGACCCCCGTCCTGCCCATGACCCTGGAGCGGGCGATCGAGTTCATCAAAGATGATGAATTGGTTGAAGTGACGCCGAAAAACATTCGATTGCGCAAGACGATTTTGCCGGCCAATCAGCGCAAGTAGTTCGCTCAGCACTCCCGAAGGCAATACTCTCCAAGCAAAACTCCGCAAGTAATACTTTAATAAATTGCGTCCTAGGCGATGGGCCTGGAACGGGTGGCCGGGCGGGGGCCCCCCGCCGCGCGCAGCCTGCGAGCACGGTGGGGGTGCAGACCGGACAGGACCCGTTCCAGGCCCATCGCCTAGGACGCACTCCTTTAAAGGTAACCGAGAGGTTATTTACATCCCGCCCGCTATTCGTTACAAAGCTAGGGCACTCCGTTTTTTAAACGAGAGCACCATGAAACGGACGTCCTCCTACCAACCCTTCCAGCATCCGGCGCTAAAGCTCTTCTTCACCCGCTTCCCCCACCCCTGGGTCACGATCGCGATCTACGTCCCGGCGGGCCTAGCCCTGGTCCTCTGGTCCCTGCATTTAGAAACAAGGTCCTGGCAATCCGCCTTGCTCTGGATCGGCCTGGGAGTCTTCGCCTGGACCTTGGTGGAATACTTGCTGCACCGCTTCTCCTTCCACCGAACGCGGGGCGGAGAGCCCTGGAAGACCTTCCACTCCGGCCTCCACCTGGCCCACCACCGCGACGTCGAGGCCCAAGACCTGATCTTGGCCCCTCCCTTTATCGGCTTTCTCCTGGGCCCCGCGGAGGTCCTGCTCTTCACGCTCTTAAGCGGCGGCCTGGCGCGAGGCCTCCTGATGGAGGCGGGGCTCTTCATCGGTTATTTCCTCTACGAATGGGTGCATTACTCGACCCATTTCGGCCCGGCCCGCGGCCCTCTGATGAAATTCTGGAAGACCCACCACCTGCGCCACCACTTCAAGGACCCCCACGGGAACTTCGGCGTCACCACGCCGCTGTGGGATTGGGTCTTCCGCACCCGGGTCCAACCTTGAGCCTTTTGCTTGGACGGGGCGGCGAAGCGTGCTAGCCCAGGCCCATGCAAGAGCTCTTCGCCCTGATCACCAACCTCCACACCCCCGAGGGCATTGAGGCCCTGATCCGCTCCGGCGGACTGGCGGTCCTGATCGCGATCGTCTTCGCCGAGACGGGGCTCTTGGTGGGCTTTTTCCTGCCGGGCGACTCGCTCTTGGTGACTGCGGGCGTCCTTTGCTCGCGCTCGCTCAGCGGGGGCGAACCCATTCTCAATATCTGGACCGTCAACCTGACCTTGATGGCCGCCGCGGTGATCGGAGACCAAGTAGGTTTCCTACTGGGCCGCAAGACGGGACCCAAGATCTTCGACAAGCCGGACAATCGTTTCTTCAAGAAAAAATACGCCCTCGAGGCCCACGCCTTCTACGAAAAGCACGGTGGCAAGGCGATCATCCTGGCGCGCTTCGTGCCGATCATGCGGACCTTCGTGCCATTCATCGCCGGCGTGGCCGACATGTCCTACCGCAGGTTCGTGATGTTCAACGTCTTCGGCGGCATCGGCTGGGTCCTTTCGATGACGATGCTGGGGTATTTTTTAGGCCGCAGCCCCTGGGGGGAAAAGATCCACCTGATTATCTTGGTGGTGATTTTCATCTCCATCCTGCCGATGGTCGTGGGGATCGCCAAACGCCTGCTCTCCGGCGCGCCCAAGGCGAATTCCGCCCTGTAACCGGGTTCCCGAAAATAAAGGTTTTTAATTAGTCCCCGGACTCCTATAATTTCCCCATCCCAAAAACCTCGAAAGGAGTCTCCTATGGCCGTCGCTCGCAAGACCCAAATCGTGGCTTCCTCGAAGGAAAGCTTCCACGACGCCGTCAACCAGGCCATCTCTCGCGCCGCCAAGACCCTGCGCGGCATCACCGGCTTGGAGGTCGTCGCCCAAAAGGCGAAGGTGGAGAAGAAAAAGATCGTCGAGTACCGCGTCGAGTGCTGGATCACCTTCGTCCTGGACGAGTAGGCAAGGGCTCGCCTTTCAACCAATGCAATAGCCAGGGGAAATGATCTTCCCGCGCGTCGGGGTGCGTCAGGATGTCGATGTGCCCGTAGTCGTGGAGGTTTCCCCAGCGCCTTCCCAAGATACGATATTCGAAGCGGCCGGGATGCGTCTCCTGGATGAAATCCTCCACGTCGCTCGGGTGTCCGAGGCTGCGGTCCGCGCAGCCCACGAGGTGCAGGGTCCGCGGCAGCTTCGCCTCGGCCAGGGCCGCCGCGTAGTCGAAGCCGTCGGCCGGGTCGATCCAGGGATAGTTCGGCTGCACCCACAGGCGGTTTTGCCGGTGGGAGAGGGCGGTCTCGTTGTCGGCGCCCAGGCGCAGCTCTTTCATCGGCAGGTAGCCGTAGAGCCCCACCAGGAACCTGGCCCCCCAATTCCAAAACAGGTCGATCTTGACGAATTTTTCCCAATTGAAGACGCGGATGCGCCGCTTGCTCGCGAAGCAGGCGAGGGACTTCACCCAGGGCCTTATCTCGGGAAAGCGCGCGTAGGCGGAGGCCAGCAGGACGCCGCCCCAGCTGTGCGCGATCCAGTGCTGCGGGACGGGGCCCCGCCGTTCGCGGATGGCGCGGAGCATCGCGGGGATATCCTCGGCGATCTGCTCGGTCTGCCCGTAGCGCGAGCGGGGCCCGATCGCGGGACGGGAGGCGCCGCGGCCGCGCAGGTCGCCGACGTAGACGTCGTAGCCGTGCTCGGCCAGGTAGGGGGCGAGGCCCTTGCCGGCCTCGGAATAAAAGACGCGGCCGTTTTCGACGGAGCCGTGGAGCAGGAAGAGGGGCGGGCCCTGGGGATTTTTCCAGATGCGGCGCAGGTGCAGGCGGTCCTTCTCGCCGACCGGGACCCACAGCGATTTTTGCCGCACCGTCCGCCTCGTCACGCGCTCACTCCCCCCGGCCGCTCGCTGGGGCGCCCATTGCAGGCTTAACCCAATAAGCCGCCGCCAGGAAGACTGCCGCGCTCAGGCCGTAGGACAGGGCGAACTCCGGCGCCGCGGCCCAGCCGAAATGATTCTGCACGCCCAACGCCGTCAGGTCGTAGGCGTGGATGAGGCCCACCGCGGCCAGGACGGCCGCCGCCGCGCACCAGGCCGCGGCCTTGCGAAATTCCCGCTCGACCAAAAATACGACCACCGAGGCCAGGATCATCGAGCTGATCAGGAATCCTTGGTTGAGCGCGATCACGCCGTGGATGAAGAGCTGGTTGCCGAATTTGGGCGCGACCGCGAGGAGCGTCGTCCCCGCCTTCTGCAGAGAGGTCTCGACCACCATGAGCGTCCAGGCCGCCAGCGAAGGGATGAGCCCCATCGCCACCGCGAGGGCGTGGCGCCGAGGCACCTCCTGGAAGGCCTGGGCCGTCATCACCAGACCGATCCAGAGCAGGATCCCCAGCGTCGCCTCCAGGGGCACGAACCTCAAGACCAGGGAGATCCCGCCGAACAGGCAGAGCAGGGTGATGAGGGCGCCGTTCAGCAGCGAGTAGCCGATCCGCGCGCCCATCGCCTTCCAGCCGGGGTGCCCGATGTAGATCGTCGTGGGAAAGGCCGAGCCGAGGAAGGCGGCCAGGACGCTGCACAGGCCGTTGGCGATCAGCGAGGGCCGCGTCTCGTAACGGTCGCCGGCCGCCTCGGCGCTCTCCAAGTTTTGCAGCGAGCCGATCAAGTTGAACAGGGCCATGGGGAAGATCACCGCCATGTGCCGCCAGCCCCAGGAGCTGCCGAGCATCGCGACGAAGTCGCCCGGCACCGGCTGCGGCGGGTGAAAGCCAAAGCTGTAGTTTAAGGCCGCCGGCTGGAAATAATCGAAGCCCAGCAGGCGCAGCAGCCAGGCCAAACCGACCCCCAAGAGGACGGCGACGAAACCCCCGGGCAGGCCCAAGGGCAGCTTCACCTTCGCCGCGTAGGCGAAGAGGATCAGCATCATCGGCAAAAGCGCGACGGCCGGAGAGGCGAAGATCTGGAAAATGAAGCCCAGGGCGATGAAGGTGAGCGCGACGCCGGCCAGGGAGGAGAGCAGGGCCGCCCGCGGCGTGTGGCGCCGCAGCCAGTCGCCGAAAAAGGCGCCCACGGTCTCGAGCAGGCCGCTCAGCAGGCAGGCGAAGAGACCGACCTGCCAGACCAAGGTCGGATTTTTCGTCTCCTGATAGATCGGCCCCATGATCAGGAAGAGGAAGGCCACCAGGCTGGGGGTGTTGATTCCGTAGGGAAGGGCGGTGACGTCGTCGCGCCCGCTGCGCTTGGCCAGGCGCCAGGCCTGCCAGGAATAGAAGACGTTGCCCAAGAGGATGGAGACGGCCGCCCCCGGCAGGATGCGGTGGGTGACCAAGTCCTCGGGCAGGCCCGCCACCGCGGTGCTGAAGACGGCGATCAGCATCAGCTGCAGCAGATTGTCGATGAAGAGGCCGAAGAAGCCGTCCAGGTCGCCGGGGACGAAGAGCCGCGGGGTTTTGGGGGTCATGGGCGGAACCTAAAAGAATCCCCCCGCCAGGTCCAGCGAATGCTGGCGCCTATTTGGTCACCGGCCGGTAGACCGTGTCGCGCTGCTGGTACTCCAGGGCGGTGATGACGCCGTTGCGGTCGTAATCGATGCGCTTGAACTCCTCGCTCTTGCCGCGCCACTCGGTCTTCGAGATGATGCCGTCCCGGTTATCGTCGAGGCTGGCGAAGCTACGGTCGCCGGACTCTCGCTTGCGGTAGAACTCGGCCCGGCTCAGGACCCCGTCGCGATTGTCGTCGAAGCGCTCGAAGAGCTCGCGGCTCTCCTTCCATTCGCCTCGCGAGACAATGCCGTCGTTGTTTTTGTCGAGGTTGTCGAAGCGGTCGAGGCGTTCGTCCTCGCGGTCGGAGAATTCCACGCGGGTGAGGACCTTGTCGCCGTTGTCGTCCAGCTTGTAGAAATCGCGGACATTGCCGCGCCACTCGGTCTTGACGAGGATGCCGTCGTTGTTGACGTCCAGCTCCTCGAAGCGCGCCTGGTAGGTCGTCTCGAACCCGGAGCCGGGGCGCTTGGCGCCGACCTGCAGCTCGATGCCGGAGAGGACGCCGTCGTTGTTCCAATCTTGGTTGCGGAAAGAGCGGCTGCTGCCGCGCCATTCCTGGCGGGTGATCACGCCGTCCTTGTTTTTGTCCAGGCCCTGGTACTTCGTTTTGGGGGCCTCCAAGGCCTGGGCGGAGACGGCGCAGGCGGCCAAGGCGATGCCGCCGAGGACGCGCAGAAAAGAAAGGGTCTTGGAACGCATGGTCGGCCTCCTTAAAAAATCCGTTTTCTCCGAATGTCCCTTAAGACGCCGGCGCGTTGCCATCGGTTACAGAAATCTCGCCCGGCTTGCGGAAAAACACTGGATTTCGCGAAGATAAGTCGATTAGGCTTCGAGGCCAAGGAGAAAAACATGTCCAATCCTCGAGTTGTTTCGTTCCATTACGCCCTGACCGATCCCAACGGCAATCTCATCGATTCCACCGAGGGCGGCGAACCCTTCACCTTCATGGAAGGAGTGGGGCAGATGATCCCCGGCCTCGAATCCCAAATGGGCGGCCTGAAGAAGGGCGACAAGAAGACCCTCCAGGTACCCCACGGCCAGGCCTACGGCGAGCGCGACGAGAGCCTCGTGCTCCAGGTACCGCGCGACAAGTTTCCGGTGAAAGAGATCCAAATCGGCGACAAGTTCCAAGTGGGCAACGCCCCCGGCGGCCCCCCCATGACCGTCGCCGACCTCGACGACAAAAACGTGATCCTCGACGGCAACCACCCCCTCGCGGGCGTCGACCTCACCTTCCAAGTCGAGATCGTCGACGCGCGCGAGGCTACCGAGCAGGAAGTGGCCCACGGCCACGCCCACGGCGCCCATGGACACGATCATTAACGGCCGCAAGCTCTTCGTCCGCGAGGCGGGGGACCCGCGGGGGCTTCCCGTGGTCTTCCTCCATGGCTTTCCCTTCAGCCACGCCATGTGGCGCCCGCAGCTCGAGGCGCTTCCCGCCGGTCTCCGCGCCATAGCCTACGATTTGCAGGGCCTCGGTGCCAGCGACCCGGGAGACGGGCAGTACACGCTGGAGGGCCACGTCGACGACCTGATCGCCCTCCTGGATAGGCTCTCGATCGAGAAGGCGGTCGTGGTGGGCCTTTCGATGGGCGGCTATATCGCGCTCCGCGCCCTGGAGCGAAACCCCGAAAGGTTTCTCGCCGCCGCCCTCTGCGACACCCGCAGCGAGGCCGATGCCGACGAAGCCAAGCTCCGCCGCGCGGCCCAAGTCAAAGAGGTGAAGGAAAAGGGCTCGGCGCATTTCGCCGAGGGCTTCCTGAAGGCCGTCTTCGCGCCCGAGAGCTTCGAGCGCCGACCCGAGGCGGTGGCCTTGATCCGCGGCATCGTCGCGGCCACCCCGCCGCGCGGCATCGCCGGCACCCTGATCGCCCTCGCGGCGCGCAGCGACACGACGGCCTCGCTCGAAAAAGTCCGGGTACCGGTCCTCATTTTAGTCGGGGAAAAAGACCGAACCACGCCGCCGGAAGCGGCGCGGGCCATGCACGAAAAAATCCGCGGCTCGCGTCTCGAGATCATCCCCGGCGCCGCGCATATGAGCAACCTCGAGAACCCCGAGGCCTTCAACCGTCGCTTGTTCGAATTTCTTGGCTCTGTTCCCAGGCCGTGAAGCGTTGAAGGTCGCGGCGGATCGAGGACAATACCAGGCCGACCACCACGGCGTCGTCGACAAAGCCGAAGGCGTAGATGAAATCGGCGATAAGATCGAAGGGATTGAGGAAGTACAACACGGCCCCCGCCGCGGCCAGGAGCGACTTCCAGGGGACGTCGCGGTAGCGGCCGGTCCCGTAGGCGCGCAGGAGGCGGAGCAAAGTTTTCAATTCGTCCCAAAAGGCACCCAGCCGCGACTGCTGGGCCTGGGCCTTGGCGTCGGCCTCCTGAACCAGCTTGTCGAGCTGTTCGGGGTCTTGGACCAGGCGCAGGGCGCGCTGCTGCAGATTTTTGATCGAGGGAACTTCCATAGGGCGGATCATGAATCAAGCCGGGTGGTTTGTCTACATCCTGAAATGCGCCGACGGCAGCCTCTACACCGGCATCGCCAAAGACCTCGCGAAGCGCCTCGAACGGCACCTGGAGGGCAAGGCCTCGCGCTACACCCGCGCCCGTCTGCCCGTCACCCTGGTGTATCAGGAGCCGCAGCCCGACCGCTCCGCGGCCTCGATCCGGGAGGCGGCCATCAAGCGGCTCTCGCGCCCGGATAAAGAGGCCCTCATTCAAAGCGCCTGACCCGCCGCGAAGCCCGAGGCCCAGGCCCATTGAAAGTTATAGCCGCCCAGCCAACCCGTCACGTCCACGACCTCGCCGATGAAATAAAGCCCGGGGACTTTTTGCGACTGCAGGGTCTTGGAAGAAAGCCCGGCGGTGTCGACGCCGCCGCGGGTGACCTCGGCCTTGGCGTAACCCTCGGTTCCCTCCGGCACGAGCTCCCAATTTTTCAACAAGGCGCCCAGCTCGCCGAGCTCCCGGTCGGAGTATTGGGGGAGGGGACGGGAGGGGAAGTGCAGCTCGCACCAGCGCTCGACGAAGCGCTTGGGCAGGAGGGCGGCGAGGAGGTTTTTCAGCTCGGAGCGCTCGCCGGCCCTTTTTTTCTGCAGGAGGTAATCCCGGACCTCCAGATCCGGCAGCAGGTCGATGCGAAGCGGCTCTCCGGCCTCCCAGTAGGAAGAGGCCTGCAGAATGGCCGGCCCGCTCAGGCCCCGGTGGGTGAAGAGCAGGGCCTCGCGGAAGCTCGCCCTGCCGCAGGACACCCGCACTTCGGCGGAGACGCCCGACAGCTCGCGCCAGCGCTCGCTCAGCGCGGGGGGCAGGGTGAGGGGGACCAGGCCCGGCCGGCACTCAATCAGGCCGTGGCCGAAGCGGCGGGCGATCTCGTAGCCGAAGGGCGAGGCCCCGAGCTGGGCGTAGGACAGGCCGCCCGTGGCCACGACGAGGGCGCCGGCCTCCAGGAGACCCTGGTCGGTGTCCAAACGAAAATGCCCGTTATTCTCGATGGAAAATATACGGCTCTTCAAGTGTATCTTGACCTTGGCGGCCGCGCATTCCTTCAGCAACATGGCCACGATTTCTTTCGAGGAGCCGCGGCAGAAGAGCTGGCCCAGGGTCTTTTCGTAGTAGGGGATGCCGTGGCTTTGCACGAGGTCCATGAAGTCCTCGGGGCGATAGCGGGCGAGGGCGGAGCGGCAGAAATGGGGATTGGCCGAGAGGAAGTTCTCGGGGCCGACCTTGCGGTTGGTGAAGTTGCAGCGCCCGCCGCCGGAGATGAGGATCTTCTTGCCGACCCGGTCCGCGTGTTCCAGGACGAGGACCCGGCGGCCCCGTTTCCCGGCCTCGACGGCGCACATCAGCCCCGCGGCTCCGGCCCCGATGATGACGGCATCCCAATGCATGGGCGCCCTAGATCATATTTCGCATTTTTGATAAAGAAGGGGATAGCAAAGGGGTTCCTCCAATTTCGAAATTCGCATGCGATTTTCGAAATTGGAGGTAGGGGACTAGGTTTTCGGAACGGTTGACAATTCCGGGGGAGGCCGATATGAGCCTCCCACCCATGCGGGAGTAACTCAGTGGTAGAGTGCAACCTTGCCAAGGTTGACGTCGCGGGTTCGAGCCCCGTCTCCCGCTCCATGTCTTAGGTGGCCCAAAAGGCCACCTTTTTTTTATCCAAAAAAAACCTCCCTTTAAGAATCCAAGGGGCTCGGACCCACGGCTTTAGCCCGCTCGAATTCACTTCGAGCGGGCGAATCGTCTCGAGCCCCGTCTCCCGCTCCATGTCTTAGGTGGCCCAAAAGGGCACTTTTTTTTACCCAAAATGGTTCGCCCCTGCATAAATCCTCTACAAAAACGCCGCATTTAACCGATCGCGTCATTCCCCGCTCCAGGCCCCTTCATTTTTTCCAAAGATTGTTTTGGGGACTTGACTCGGGATGGATTAAAATTCCCATCAGAGGAGTTTGTGAGCATGAAGTCCCTTTCGCCCACCGCGTTAAGGATTTTGGAGGCGCGCTATTTGCGGAGGGACAGCCTCAACCGCGTCGTCGAAAGCCCCAAAGACCTGTTTCGCCGCGTCGCCCACGCCGTCGCCCAGGCCGAGGCCGCCTTCAGCTCGCTGGACGAGGTCGATTACTACGAAAACGAATACTACCAGATGATGTCCCATCTGGAGTTCCTCCCCAATTCCCCGACCCTGATGAATGCCGGCAAGGAAAAGGGCCAGCTGGCCGCTTGCTTCGTCCTGCCTGTGCCCGACAGCATCGAGGGCATCACCAAGGCGGTCCAGCAGATGACGCTGCTGCACAAGACGGGGGCCGGCACCGGCTTCAGCTTCTCCTCGATCCGGCCCAAAAACGACCCCGTCAGCTCCACCGGGGGCCTGGCCAGCGGGCCGGTCTCCTTCCTCAAGCTCTTCGACAACGCGACCGAGGTCGCCAAGCTGGGCCGCCAGCGAAGAGGCGCCAACATGGGCGTGCTGCGCGTCGACCACCCCGACGTGATGGACTTCATTCGCGCCAAGGAAGAGGGAGGCCTGGAGAACTTCAACCTCTCCGTCGCCGTCACCAGCCACTTCATGCGCTGCCTTAAAAAAGGGACAACTTATCCCCTGGTGAATCCCCGCAACGGCAAGATCGTCCGCTTCGTGCCGGCGCGGGAGATCTTCGAGGCGCTCTGCAAAGCCGCGGCCGCGACCGGCGACCCGGGCCTGTTGTTTCTGGACGAAATCAACCGCCACAATCCGACTCCCCAACTGGGTGCCCTGGAGGCGACCAATCCCTGCGGCGAGCAGCCGCTCCTGCCCTACGAAAGCTGCAATCTGGGCTCGATCAATTTGGCCGCCTTGGTGAACCAGGGCGAATTCGACGAGGAGCGCTTCGAAATCCTGATCGATTTGGCGGTGCGCTTCCTCGACAACGTGATCGACGTCAACCACTACCCCTTACCCGAGATCCAAAAGCTCACCCTGGGCAACCGCAAGATCGGCCTGGGCGTGATGGGCTTCGCCGACATGCTGATGAAGCTTGACATCCCCTACGACTCGGCCAAGGCGCGCAGCTTCGCGACGACCACGATGAAGCTGTTTCTCAAGCGCTGCCGCCAGGCCTCGATGTCGCTGGCCAAGCAGCGGGGGGCCTTCCCCAACTACAAGGGCTCGGCCCTGGAGAAGCTGCGGATGCCGCCGATACGCAACGCCACCCTGACTACGATCGCGCCCAGCGGCACCTTGAGCCTCATTGCCAACACCACCGGCGGCATCGAGCCGGCCTTCGCCCTCTGCTACTATCGTAAATTTTTGGAAGGGGAGGAGGCGCTCGAGATCCTCCCGACCTTTCTCGCCCGAATGAAGGCCGAGGGATTGAACGACCGCGAGCTCTTCACGAAGATCGCGGAGACGGGGAGCGTGCAGGGCCTGGCGGGGGTGCCGAAGAAATTGCAAGAGCTCTTCAAGACGGCGATGGATCTCAAGCCGCTCGATCACGTGAAGATGCAGGCGGTCTTCCAGAAATACACCGACAACGCGGTCAGCAAGACGGTAAATCTGCCGGAAGACGCGACCTGGGAGGAGGTCTACCAGGTCTACATGTCGGCCTACGAGCAGAAGTGCAAGGGGATCACGGTCTACCGCTACGGCAGCCACGGCGACCAAGTCCTGAGCCTTGGGAAGGCGCCAAAGAAAAAGAAGACCCGCGCGGTGCTGGCGGGAGAGGCCGAGGCCTGCGATTACTGCATCACCTACCTGTAGGGGCGAACCTTGTGTTCGCCCGCCCCGAGACGCGCCGAATTGGATAATTCAGAGTATGGCTTTGTCGCAGCGGCTGTAGGGGCCGTTCGCGAACGGCCCCTACTGTTCCGCCAAGATCCGATCCAGCGCCTGATGCACCAATTTCTTCGAGATCCAATTAGGGAAGGGCCGCCCGTTGATGAAGACCGCCGGCGTTCCTTGGACGTTCGCCTTGTTGCCCAGCTCGATATCAGCGAGGACGAATTGCTTGGCTTCCTCCGAGCCCAGGCAGGCCTGGAAGGCGCTTAGATCCAACTTCAGCTTCTTGGCGATGTTCTCCAGCGACTCCCGGGAGAACTTCGGCTGCCGCTCGAAGGCCGCGTCGTGATACTCCCAAAACTTCCCCTGCTTGCCTGCGCAGTAGGAGGCGTAGGCCGCGTTGCAAGCGTTGACGTGCAGGTCGCGGGTGATCGCCGGGTTGCAATTCTTGTCCAAGGGATAGTTCAGGAAGACCAGTTTCACCTTGTCCTTGTAGTCGCTCAGGATGGGCTTGAGATTGAAGGCGGCGACCTTGCAGTAGGGGCATTCCATGTCGCTGAACTCCGCGATCACGACCTTCGCGTCGGGATTTCCCCAGAAGGGCCGGCCGGAGACGTCAATGTTGTAAGGCTGCTGCGCGAAGAATTGCTCGAGGTAGGCCTTAGCATCGGCGGGGGACAGCTCCTTCGCATACTGCTTGTGGCTGGTGTGGAGGAGGATCCCGCCGATCGCGAAGACGATCGCGAAGTAGGCGAGGCTCTTTCCCCAGGGGATGCGCTTGAAGAGTGTCACGGGTCCTCCTTGCCCGATCAGGGCCTTGAGTAAAAACCAGAGCAAGATATTCACGACGTAGAGCGAGGTGCAGAAGATGCACATCGAACGCAGTTGGAAGAAGCTGACGTAGGCCAGGAAGAGGCTGAGCAGGACGGAAAACAACGCCAAGAGGGCGGGGAGGGCCAAGACCTCCGCCAGGCTGTCCGGGGCCAGCCGCGCGTAGAGCAGGGCGCCCAGGAGGTAGACGTAGAAGACCAGGCCCAGGCCTCCCAGGGGGAGGGTGCCCAGGCTCGCATAGACGCTGGTCAGGACCAGGTCGCAGTTCAAATAGGCGCTGATATTGCAGAGGGATTTCGAGGTGAAGGCCGCCTGCAGGTGCAGAAAATGCTGCTGGACCAGATAGGCACTCGCCCCGATGCCGATTAAGACCACCAAGAGGGTCGCCCACCAAATTCCGCCGCGAAATCGTTGAATCATGGCCTCGCCCATAACCTCTTTACACGGGGGAGACAAGAATTTTGGGCTATTGACTTCCTTGACGCGATGAGGCAAAGCCCGGAAATCAGGAATATTTCGGGCGGGTGTTTCGAAAAGGGGTAAGCGTATGAACGCCCAAGCACAACAAGACTGGCAGTCCTTCCTCGACGAGGTCACGGCGACCGAATCCAAGCATTACCTGTGGTTACGCTCGCTTTCCTACCTCGAGTACATCGGCTACCGCAAAATGGTGAAGGCCCTGGGTTACGACAACGTCAACAAAGGCGTCTACCACCACCTCACCGACGAGATCCAACACAGCTACATGCTGAGGGAATTGGCCGAAAAAAATTTCGGCCGCCAGAAGGGGGAGAGTTTTTCCCAAGAATACCAAGACATCGCGGAGGACTATTTCCAAAAGATCGACGGCGAGATCGACGCCTGGGTGCAAAGGGCCAACGGCGCCGAGAACCCGCTTTACTGCTACCTCCTGACCAGCTTCATCGTCGAAAAGCGGGCGATGAGCGTCTACCCCCATTATTACAACCGGCTCTCCGAGGCCCCCTCGAAGATCATCATTCAAAAGATCATCAAGGACGAGAGCGAGCACCTAAGCTACCTCGAGGGCAAGATGCCGCTCGTCCCCGGCTTCAGCGAGGGCGAAGCCGACGCCTTGCTCGCCTTCGAGTCCGAATGTTTTTCCGAATACCTGCGGCGCATGCAGGCCTGCTTCCACCGGGCCTACGCGGCCTGACCCGTCCGACGGGCGAAATCCCGCAAATCATTGACTCTTCCGCCTTTCAAAAGTAGGACAGCCTGGCCAGGCAAAGGTGGATTCATGGGCCAGTCCGAAGACCTCAAAAAACACCGCGACCGCATCGACGCCCTCGACGCCAAGCTTCTCGACCTGCTCTCGAAACGGGGCAAAGAGGTGCAGGCCATCGGGCGCATCAAGCAAAAGCAGGGCAGCGCCTTCCACATCCCCGAGCGCGAGGCCCTGGTCTTCCAGCGGCTGCGGCGGCTCAACCGAGGTCCCTACGACAACCGGGCGGTGGAGGGGATCTTTCGCGAGATCCTCAGCGCCTCGCTGGCCCTCGAAGCACCGCTCCAGGTGGCCTATCTCGGGCCCGAAGGAACCTACACGCACCTGGCCGCCATTAGGAAGTTCGGGATCGCGACGCAGTTCGTTCCGCAGACCACGCCGCGACAGGTCTTCGAGCAGGTCGTCAACTCGCGCGTCGACTACGGCATCGTCCCCATCGAAAACTCCACCGAGGGCGTCGTCTCGCACACGCTCGACCTCTTCATGGAGTTCACGCTCACGATCTGCGGCGAAATCCAAATGGAGATCAACCACAACCTCCTCTCCAAGGCGAAGGACCTGCGCGCCATCAAGAAAGTCTACGCCCATCCGCAGGGCCTGGCCCAATGCCGCAATTGGCTGGAAGAGCACCTGCCGGGGGCCAAGCTCCTGCCGACCGACTCCAACTCGAAGGGCGCCGTGCTCGCGGCCAAAGAGAAGGGCGCCGCCGCCATCGCCAGCGACTACGCCGCCAAGCTCTACGGCCTGAACGTCCTGCGCCGGCACATCGAGGACTATCCGAA
The DNA here is from genome assembly GCA_030263375.1 of Deltaproteobacteria bacterium PRO3. Taxonomy (NCBI): domain Bacteria; class Deltaproteobacteria; species Deltaproteobacteria bacterium PRO3. The sequence continues at coordinate 7,639 of SZOV01000008.1, read as the reverse complement.
CAACTTCACCCGGTTTTTGGTCATCGGCAAGCGGGCCACCTCGCCGACGGGGCAGGACAAGACCTCGATCATGTTCTCGACCCGCGACGAGCCGGGCGTCCTGTTCCGGCTGCTGAAGCCCTTGGCCGACCACCGCATCAACCTGACCAAGATCGAATCCCGGCCGCTGAAAAAGCGGGCCTGGGAGTACGTCTTTTTCATCGACTTGGACGGCCACCAGGAGAGTCCCGAGATCAGGGAAGTGCTGGCGCAGATGGAGAAGGAGTGCAGTTTCTTCCAAATATTGGGTTCGTATCCGCGGGAAGTGGGAAAGTAAGACAGTGGCGAAGCTCTACAACAACATCGCCATCCTCGGCCTCGGCCTCATCGGCGGCTCCATCGCCCTCGACCTCAAGAAACGCCGCCTCGCCCGGCGCGTCGTCGGCTACAACCGCTCGGCGCCCTCCCGGCGCGCGGCGCTCAAGCGCAGGGCCTGCGACGCCGTGACCGGCGACCCGGTCGCGGCAGTGCGCGACGCCGACCTGGTCGTCCTGGCGACGCCCGTGCGCCACATCCCCGAGCTGCTGCGCAAGATCGCCCCCGGCCTGAAAAAGGGCGCCGTCGTCACCGACGTCGGCAGCACCAAGGAGAACATCGTCCGCCGGGCCAAGAAGCTTTTGCCGAAGGGCGTGGTCTTCGTCGGCGGCCACCCCATCGCCGGCACCGAGAAGACCGGCATGGCCTCCGCCCTCGAGGGCCTCTTCGAGGGGCGTTGGTGGGTCTTCACGCCCGATTCCGCGGCGAGCCAAAAGGCCGCCAAGCGCCTCAGCCGGCTGGCCAAGGCCCTGGGCGCCAAACCCCTCGCGATCTCGCCCAAAGAGCACGACGAGATCCTCGCCGCGATCAGCCACCTCCCGCACATGCTCGCCTACGCCCTGGTGCACGCGGCGATGGGCCTGCAAGGGGGCAAGGCCCTGAAGCTCTCCGGCAGCAGCTTCCGCGACGTCACCCGCATCGCGGCCAGCTCGGCGCAGATGTGGACCGACATCGGCCTCGACAATCACCGCGAGATCCTGCGCATGATCGACCGCCACGAGCAGTTCCTCAAGCAGCTGAAGGGCCTGCTGGCCAAGCGGGACGCTAAGGGGCTGGAGAAATTCTTCGAGTCGGCCGCGAGGGTGCGGAGGAAGCTGTGAAGAACGTCCGCGTCCACCCCGCCCCGACGCTGAGGGGCGAGATCCAGGTCCCCGGCGACAAGTCGGTCTCGCACCGGGCCGTCATGCTCTCGGCCCTCTCGGAGGGGGTTTCCACGCTGCGCGGCCTCTTGATGGGGGAGGACGTCCTCTCCACGATCGGCTGCTTCCGGGAGCTGGGCGTCCAAGTCGATATTTTTCCGGACCGCGTCGTCGTCCAAGGCGTCGGATTGAGGGGCTTGAAACCCCCGCAAAAAGTCCTCGACTGCGGGAACTCCGGCACGACGATGCGCCTGATGATGGGCATTCTGGCCGGCCAGCCCTTCGAGTCGCGCCTGACCGGCGACGCCAGCCTCAACCGCCGTCCCATGGAACGGGTCGCGAAGCCGCTGCGCGAGATGGGCGCCCAGATCGAGGAATTCCGCGCCTCCGAGACCGAGCGCGTCGTCAAGGTCACGGGGCGCCCGCTGCGCGGCATCCATTACAAGCTCCCCGTGGCCAGCGCCCAGATCAAAAGCGCCATCCTGCTGGCGGGCCTCTACGCCTCGGGCGAGACCGGCGTGGAGGAGGGGACGGCCTCGCGCGACCACAGCGAGCGGATGCTCCGGCACAAGGGCGTGGCACTGGAAATCTCCGGCGGCCTGATCCGCCTCCGCTCGGGGCAAAGCCTCAAGGCCGAGGACCTCGAGATCCCCGGTGACATCAGCTCGGCGGCCTTCTTCCTAGTGGGAGGGGCGATCGGCAGTGGCTCCGAGATCCTGCTGAAAAACGTCGGCATCAATCCCACCCGCACCGGCGTCCTCGAAGTGCTGCAGGCGATGGGGACTCCCTTCGAAACTCTGAATCCCCGCGAAATCGGCGGCGAGCCCGTTGCCGACCTGCGCGTCCGCTCCGCCCCCTTAAGGGCCGCCCGGATCTCCGGGGCCTTAATCCCGAGGTTGATCGACGAGATCCCCATCCTCTGCATCGCCGCCGCGGCCGCCCAGGGGACCACCGAGGTGCGGGACGCCGAGGAGTTGCGGGTCAAGGAGACGGACCGCATCGCGGCCATGGAACGCGAGCTGGCCAAGCTGGGGGTGAAGGCGAGGGGAGTGTCGGACGGCATCGACGTGACGGGACCGGCGAACTTTCAGGCGGGCGACTTCGAGAGCGGCACCGACCACCGGGTGGCCATGAGCATGGCCGTCGCCGCCACCCGAGCGCCCAGGCCCTCCCGGGTCCTCGACGTGGACTGCGTACAGACCTCCTATCCCAATTTCTTCGACCAGCTCCAATCCCTGGGCGCCAAGGTCGAGTTTGAGGGCTGAACCCCGCCCCTAACTATCCAGAAACTAGGCATTTTCTTTTTGACACGTTTAGGCAAAGCCACTATAGTCCGCCGACCTTTTTCAAGGTAAAATTCAGAAACCCAGGAGGTTTTTAAACTGTAATATGCAAAATCAAATCGAAGACTTTGGGGCTCTTTTTGAAGAATCCCTTAAAAAACATCCCCTTAACGAGGGCGAACTCGTTAAAGGCACCGTGGTCAAGGTCACTCGCGACTATGTCATGGTCGACATCGGCTTCAAGTCGGAGGGGCAGATCAACATCGACGAATTTCGCAATCTGGACGGAGAAGTCACGGTCCAACCCGGTGATAAGGTGGATGTGGTCTTTGAGGCCGCGGAAGACGAATCCGGCATGGTCGTACTCAGCAAGGAGAAGGCGGACGCCCTCCAGGCCTGGGACAAGCTGGCCGAGGTCGAAAAAGAAAACGGCATCATCGAAGGCGTCATCATCAACAAGATCAAGGGCGGCATGGTCGTCAACGTGGGCGGCGTGCGCGCCTTCCTCCCGGGCTCGCAGATCGACCTCAAGCCGGTCAAAAGCCTCGACCGGCTGATCGGCAAAAAGTTCCGCTTCAAGATCCTCAAGCTCAACAAGGCCAAGGGCAACGTCGTGTTGTCCCGCCGCGCCATCCTCGAGCTGGAGCGCGAGGTGCAAAAGGCCGAGCTGCTCAAGAATATCGCCGAAGGGCAGGTGGTCGAGGGCCAAGTCAAAAACATCACCGACTACGGCGCCTTCATCGACTTGGGCGGCATCGACGGCTTGCTGCACATCACCGACATGACCTGGGGCCGCATCAACCACCCCTCCGAGGTCGTCGCGCTGGGCCAAACCCTCAAGGTCGTCGTCCTCAAGTTCGACCAGGACAGCCACAAGGTCAGCCTGGGCTTAAAGCAGCTGCTCCCCGATCCTTGGGAGAGCGTCCCCGAAAAATACACCGTCGGGACGCGGCTTAAAGGCAAAGTCGTCAACGTCACGGATTACGGCGCCTTCGTCGAGCTCGAAGAGGGAGTCGAGGGCCTGGTGCACGTCAGCGAGATGAGCTGGCTCAAGAAGGTGAAGCACCCCTCCAAAATCGTCAACGTCGGCGACTTCATCGAGGCGGTCGTCCTCGACTTCGACTCCAACAGCCGCCGCATCTCACTCGGCATGAAGCAGATCGAGCCCAACCCCTGGAGCCAGCTGCAGCAGAAGTACCCGCTCGGCTCGCGGGTCAAGGGCGTGGTCAAAAACGTCACCGACTTCGGCGTCTTCATCGGCATCGAAGAGGGCATCGACGGCCTGGTGCACGTCAGCGACTTCTCCTGGGCCCACAAGGCCAAACACCCCTCCGAGATCTATCAGAAGGGCCAAGAGGTCGAGGCTGTGGTGCTCAACATCGACCAAGAAAACGAACGCTTCTCCCTGGGCGTCAAGCAGCTCGACGAAGACCCCTTCCAGAAGATCATCCGGGGTTTCGCGCCCGGCAGCCACGTCAAGGGCAAGGTCACCGCGGTCGAAAACCACGGCGTCAGCCTCGACATGGGCGACGAGGTCCAAGGCTTCATCCCCAACAAAGAGCTCGACGGCGAGTCTCCGGCGGTGGGCGACGAGATCGAGGCCCAGGTCACGAACATCGACGACAAGGAACATCGCGTGGTGCTCAGCATCCGCGCCTACCACAAGTCGACCGAGAAGCAGGCCCTCGAGGACTTCCGCGCCAAGCAGGGCGACGCTACGGCGACCCTGTCGGACGTCTTGTCGAAGAATTAATCCGGCACATTTCCGGCGCCCCGGCGGCCCCGCGGCCGACCGGAGCGCCAACATCGTAGGGGGCGTTCACGAACGCCCCCTACGGCGGTGTTTCTTAAATGAAGGGAAAAAGCTTCTGGCTGTTCATTCTCAGTTTCGCCCTCGTCGGCCTGTCGGCGGCGATGTTCCTCCTCGCCATCGCCCTGGTCTCGGAGGGGGAGGGCGGCTCGATCTTCGGCAAAAATTCCCTGGCCGTGGTCGAGATCAAGGGCGGCATCTTCGACCCGAAGGAGACCCTGGACGAGCTCAATCGGGTCTATAAAAACGACGACCTGAAGGCCTTGATCCTGCGAATCGATTCTCCGGGCGGGGCGGTGAGCCCCTCGCAAGAGATCTACCAGGCGGTCCTTCGGGTGAAGGAGAAGAAAAAGGTCATCGTCTCGATGGGGACGGTGGCGGCGTCGGGCGGCTATTACATCGCGGCCGCGGCCGACAAGATCGTCGCCCTTCCGGGCACGATCACCGGCAGCATCGGCGTCCTGATGGATTACGCCAACATCGAGCAGCTCTTGAGCTTCCTCAAGGTGCGCGCCGAGGTGCTCAAGTCGGGCAAGATGAAAGACGTCGGCAGCCCGCTGCGTGAGCTGACGCCCGAGGACAGGGCCTACTTGCAGAACATCCTCGAGGACATGCACCGCCAATTCAAGGAGGCGGTGGCGAAAGGGCGCAATCTCCCGATCGAGGAGGTCGACAAGCTGGCCGACGGCCGCGTCTTCACGGGCGAGCAGGCGCAAAAGCTCAAGCTGGTCGACGAGCTGGGCGGCCAGCAAAGGGCGGTCGACCTGGCCAAGGAAATGCTGGGTTGGACGGAGGAGCCCGAGCTCCACTACCCGAAGAAGAAAAAGCCCGGTCTCTTCGAAATCCTGGCCGACGAGCAGGTCGAGTCCCGGCTGCTGAAATGGATTTACTTCCTGCGCGAGGGTCGCGCACTTTATTGGACAAAGGGGATCATGCCATGAACAAAAGCGATCTGGTCGAAATCCTGACCGAGCAACTGAAGACGCTCTCCCGCAAGGAAGTCGATCTCATCGTCGACACCGTCTTCGACAAGATGACCGAGTCTCTCAGCAAGGGCGACCGCATCGAGATCCGCGGCTTCGGCAGCTTCGAGGTGCGCACCCGGCAGGCCCGGCAAGGCCGCAACCCCAAGAGCGGCGAGAAGGTCTTCGTCACCACGCGCCGCGTCCCCTTCTTCAAGGTCGGCAAAGAATTGAAAGAACGCATCAACGGCGGGCCCGAGGCCGAAGGCGCCGAGCCCAAGCAAAAGGTGAGCGGCGAATGAAAAACCTCTGGGCGCCCTGGAGAAAAGAATTCATCCTGGGCCCCCGGGAGAAGGGCTGCATTTTCTGCAAGCTGCCGCGCAAGAAGGACGACCGCAACAACCTCATCCTGCACCGCGGCCGGCACAACTTCATCATTCTCAACCGCTACCCTTACAACAACGGCCACCTGATGGTGGTGCCTTACCGGCACACCAAGGACCTGGCGAGGCTCAAGCCCGCGGAACAGGCCGAGATGGTCGAGCTCTCGGGCCTCGCGGTGAAGGCCCTCGAGAAGACTATGTTCCCGCAGGGGCATAATTTAGGGATCAACCTGGGTGCCGCAGGGGGCGCCGGGATCCGGGACCACCTGCACCTGCACGTCGTCCCGCGCTGGGTGGGGGACACCAATTGGATGCCGGTCCTGGCCGAGACCAAGACCATGATCGAGTATTTGTGGGAGACCTACGACCGGCTCGCACCCGTGATCACTAAGATCGTCCGAAAGAACAAAAACCGATAGGAGGCCCCCATGGCCATCTGGCGTTTTGTCAAAGTCATCCTCGCGGCGCTCATCATCTTCGTCATCGCCAATTTCTTCATCACCAACTCGACCTCCCAGTCGCAGAGCCTGGCGACGCTGGTGAGCTTCAAGTTCAACATGCCGCCCTTCCTGTACCTCGAGTCCATCGACTTCCCGGTCGGCTACCTGCTCATCATCAGCTTCACCTTGGGCATGCTGTTCGCGGCCCTGATTGGCGCGGTCAACGCCTTCACCCGCTCCCGCGAGGTCAAGATGAAGAACAAGACTATCCGCGAGCTCGAAAAGGAAATCGACGAGCTGCGCGACTCCCTGGCCCGCGAGAAGAACGTCCTCCCCGAGGTCAAGCTCTCCGAAGAGCTCAACCGCCTGCCCGAGCAACCCGAAATTCATTAAGAGGTGCCCCATGCCGCGCATCGGAAAAAACATCCTCGAACTGGTCTTCAACACCCCGATGGTGCGCATCCAGCGCCTGGTCTCGGACAATGCCGCCGAGCTCTGGGGCAAGATGGAAAGCGAAAACCCGGCCGGCAGCGTGAAGGACCGGATCGGCCTCAACATGATCCTCGACGGCGAGCAGCGCGGCCTGATCACCCCCGAGACCGTCATCATCGAGCCGACCAGCGGCAACACCGGCATCGGCCTTGCCATGACCTGCGCCGCGCGGGGCTACCGCCTGATCCTCACCATGCCCGAGACGATGAGCCAGGAGCGCAAGTTGATGCTGCGGGCCTTCGGCGCCGAGCTGGTCTTGACGCCCGGCCCCAAGGGCATGCGCGGCGCCATCGAGCGCGCCACCGAGCTGGCGGAAAAAGAATCGAAGGTCTTCATGCCGCAGCAATTCAAGAACCCCGCCAACCCCGAGGTGCACCGCCGCACCACGGGCCCCGAGATCCTCGAGGCCTTGGGCGGGGTCCCGGACGTCTTCATCGCCGGCGTGGGTACCGGCGGGACGATCACGGGGGTAGGGGAGGTCCTAAAGAAGGAAAATCCCAAAGTCCGCATCGTCGCGATCGAGCCCACCGAGTCCCCGGTCCTCTCCGGCGGCAAGCCCGGCCCGCACAAGATCCAGGGCATCGGCGCCGGCTTCGTCCCCGAAATCCTGAACCGCGACGTGATCGACGAGGTGATCCAGGTCTCCTACGAGGAGGCCAAGAAGGTCAGCCGCGCCCTGGCGGAAAAAGAGGGGATCTTCGTCGGCATCAGCTCGGGCGCGGCGATCCACGCCTCCATCGCCCTCGCGGAGCAGCTGGGCAAGGGGAAGCGCATCGTGACGATCTTGCCCAGCACGGGAGAACGGTATCTGTCCACAGGTCTATTCGACCCGATGTAATCCGCTCCAGAGTAATTAGTTCTCTTACGACTTTATTTTTGCGGTAACTTGCAAAGCCTGTCCGGTTATATCTTGCCGCGTCCGCCCCTAGCCGGGGGCGACATGTCCCCGCGGAGACACGGCCTGTTCCCCCAGCAAGCCCGAACTTGCTTCGGGCGCGCAGCAAAGTCGTCAGACTTTGCGGAGTGAAATAGTCCCGGGGGCCAGGCCTCCGCTG
>SZOV01000007.1 GCA_030263375.1 Deltaproteobacteria bacterium PRO3 | reverse complement strand
CTGGAGGCACCCGAAAGTCCATCGGTTCTCCACCCCCATGAATCTCCTCTCTGGTCGGCAAAGCAGGAAGATTTTGATGGGCCTTCCGGTTCAGGACAGAAAGTTGCTGTGGCTGGTTCCAGCAGGCCATAAACAGAGCCGCGGGAGGAGGAGCCTTTGAAGGAAATCTGGATTCCTTTCCGGATTCCAAAATCAGGTGCAGGAATATTCAATCGGTTCCAGGAGAGCATCGAGCCGATCCGGGAAGTCATCGCTGCATCCGGCTTGTCGGCCGGGGTGGCCACTAGAGAAACCGGCTCCATGACTCTAATGGCGACATCAAGCCCATCTTCGCGGCCAAGTGCCTGATGTGCCATGGCGTCGTCCGACGGATGCCGCTTTACGCCAAGGTCCCGCCCTCCTCCTGGCTGGTGCGCTACGACATTCGGCACGCCCAAGGACATCTCGACATGAGCTTCGACTTTCCCTTCGTGGGCAAACCGACCGACGTTCCGCAAGATGGCCTGGAGGAAGTGATCGAGGTCGTCCAAGAGAACTCCATGCCGCCCTTCATTTATAAGATTATGCACTGGCACTCCGGCCTCAGCGCCGAGGAGTCAAAGAAGATCCTCGACTGGGCCAATGCCGGGCTGAAGACCCTGAATGACTAAAGCACTCGCCAAAGACCCCGTCTGCGGGATGGACGTCGATCCGGAAGCGCCCGCCGGCCGCGAGGCATTTCGCGGGCAGAGCTATTTCTTCTGCTCCAAGCACTGCCAAGAATCCTTTCGTAAAGATCCCGAGAAGTATTTAAAGACCGGCGGCATGGGCGCCGCGCACGGTCCGGCCCAGGCCTCGGGCGCCGCCGGCCTGTATTTTTGCCCGATGGACCCCGAGGTGGAGCAGGAAGGCCCGGGGACTTGTCCCAAGTGTGGGATGGCCCTGCAACCGGCGCAGCCCCACATCGCACCTACCAAGATCGAGTACACCTGCCCCATGCACCCGGAGATAATCCGGGACGCGGCGGGCAACTGTCCGATCTGCGGCATGGCCCTCGAGCCCCGGACCATCGAGCTTACCGAAGAGGAAAACCCGGAGCTGCGCGACATGAGCCGCCGCTTCTGGGTCGGCGTCGTCCTCTCCCTGCCGCTCCTGGTCCTGGCCATGGGCGAGATGATCCCTGCCTTGGGCTTCCTGCGCAGGCTCCTGCCCCCGCCCTGGTGGAACCTCGTCCAATTGGGCTTGGCGACCCCCGTGGTCCTCTGGGGCGGCTGGCCCTTCTTCGAGCGGGGCTGGCGCTCGGTCGTCAACCGCAGCCTCAACATGTTCACACTCATCGCGCTGGGCACCGGCGTCGCCTACCTCTACAGCCTGATCGCGACCTTCTTCCCCCAAATCTTTCCCGCCTCCTTCCAAGGCCACCACGGGGAGGTACCCGTGTATTTCGAGGCGGCGGCCGTGATTGTGACTTTGGTGTTGCTCGGCCAAGTCCTCGAGCTGCGCGCCCGCGGCCAGACCAGCAGCGCGCTCAAGGCCCTGTTGGGCCTGGCGCCCAAGACCGCGATCCGCGTCGACTTGAGCGGCCGGGAGACGGAGATCCCCCTCGCCCAAGTCCTGCCCGGCGACACGCTGCGCGTGCGCCCCGGCGAGAAGATCCCCACCGACGGCGTGGTCCTCGAAGGGACCAGCAACGTCGACGAGTCGATGATCACCGGCGAGCCCATCCCCGTCGCCAAGCAGCCGGGCGACAAGGTGACCGGGGCGACGGTCAACGGCACCGGCGGCTTCCTGATGCGCGCCGAACGGGTGGGCAGCGAGACCCTCCTCGCCCAGATCGTCCACATGGTCGGCGAGGCCCAACGCAGCCGCGCCCCCATTCAAAAGTTGGCCGACAAGGTCAGCGGCCTCTTCGTCCCCGCCGTCGTCTTGGTCGCCGTCTTGACCTTCGCCGTCTGGGCCTGGGTCGGGCCCGAACCCCGTCTCGCCCACGGTCTGATCAACGCCGTCGCGGTCCTCATCATCGCCTGCCCCTGCGCCCTCGGCCTCGCCACGCCGATGTCGATCATGGTCGGCACCGGCAAGGGCGCCACGGCCGGGGTCCTCATCAAGAACGCCGAGGCCCTCGAAACCCTCGAGAAGGTCGACACCCTCGTGGTCGACAAGACCGGCACCCTCACCGAGGGCAAGCCCGAGCTCACCGCCATCCTCACCGAGCGCGGCTTTTCGGAAAACGAGGTCCTCGCCGCCGCGGCCAGCCTCGAGCAGGCCAGCGAGCACCCGCTCGCGGCCGCCGTAGTCCGCGCCGCCAAGGCGCGCGGCCTGTCTTTAAGCAAGCCCGAGGAATTCCAATCCGCCACCGGCAAGGGCGTCAGCGGCAAGGTCGGCGGGAAGGAGATCCTCCTGGGCAACTCCAAGCTCCTGTTGGAGGACGGCGTCGAGCTCGACCCGCTTAAGACCCGCGCCGAGGAACTGCGTCGCCAGGGGCAGACCGCGCTCTACCTGGCCGTCGACGGACACTTCGCGGCCCTCCTGGGCGTCAGCGACCCCATCAAGGCGAGCACGCCGGAGGCCATCGCCCAATTGAAGAAGGAAGGCATTCGCATCGTGATGCTGAGCGGAGACTCGCCCACCACGGCCAAGACCGTCGGCGAGAGGCTGGGCTTAAGCGAGGTGATGGGCGGCGTCCCGCCCCACAAGAAAAACGATGTCATCAAACGACTTCAGGCCGAGGGGCGCGTCGTCGCGATGGCCGGCGACGGCATCAACGACGCCCCGGCCTTAGCCCAGGCCCAGGTCGGCATCGCCATGGGAACCGGCACCGACGTCGCCATGCAAAGCGCCGGGGTCACCCTGGTCAAGGGCGACCTCCGCGGCATCGCCAAGGCGCGCATCCTGAGCCGCGCGGTCATGCGGAACATTCGGGAAAACCTCTTCTTCGCCTTCCTCTACAACACCCTCGGCGTGCCCATCGCCGCGGGAGTCCTCTACCCCTTCTTCGGTCTGTTGCTCAGCCCCATGATCGCCGCCGCGGCGATGAGCCTGAGCTCGGTCTCGGTGATCGGGAACGCCTTGCGATTGCGGAACCTGAAGCTCTAAACGCCCTTAGCAACTCGGCTGAGCCCGGGCCGATAAGGCCCCGAAGGCTCGGCGGGTGCGGACGCGGGCCTTTCCTTTTCCCTCTTCCTTCCCGAACATTTTCGCTTTGCACGGTCCGATCGTGGCGACGGGCCGTTGAGGTCCTTCGGTGGAACGATTGGACGCCGCCCATGCCTTGCCCGCGCCTTCTCTCGCGAACCGCTCCGAGGAACTTTCCCCTCGTGCGGCGGTTTCGGCCTTGCTGGAGGGAGAAGCTCGGCTTGCCAAGCACTTGAACGAGGCACAGGTCGCGGAATTACGGGCCTTGGGCGAAGAAAACCACGAAGAGATTTTTTGGCGGGACCTGCTTGGGTTCGCGGGGAGATTGGAAGCCGCTGAGAAATTGGACGCGGCCGCTGCCGTTTTGGCCACCGCCGTAGGGGCCGTTCGCGAAGGACCCCTACAAACTTTCGCGCAAAACCGACTCGACGCGATCCAAGGCAAAGGCGCCATCGGCGGTCGCGCCGAATTCCTGCTCGGCCGCTTCACCCGCGACGCCACCGATTCCAAGGTCATCCTCCCCATGATGGCCGGCTCCTTCGTTTACGGCGCGGTCCGGGCCGCCGCGCTCGGCCGCCTGGCTGCGACGACGCGCGGCGCTTGGTACGCCCAAGGCCTCGCGGCGCGCCTGACGGCCTCTTCCCTCGCCTTCGCCGCCGAGGTCCCGACCTTCGCCCTCTCCGCCCGCGCCCTGCGCCAGGCCGGAGGCACAGCCGAGGGTCCGTCTTTAAAGCAAGAATTAGGCAGCGCGGCCCTCACCCTGGGATTTCTCAAGTCCTTCGCCTTTGCCGGCAACCAGGCTTTCCGCGGCCTCCACGGCATCGGGGAGAACGGCTTCGCAAGGCGCCTAGCCTCCGGCACCCGCGCCTCCCAATTCGCCCTCTCGCAAGGCGCGATGTTCACGGGGCTGCTCGCGGCGCACAAGACCGAAGAGGCCCTGGGCTGGCGGCCTCAGGTCGATGGGGCGACCACGATCACCGACACCTTGGCCGCAATGCTCAGCCTCTCGGTCGGCGGCCATCTGGGCCATAAGGTCTTGGGACAGCACTTTGCCGCCTTCCAGGCGGAGGTCCGCGGCAGGTCGGAATTGGCCTCGCGCTGGACGGAGCTGGCGCCGGGCCTGAGGCCCTTGGTGGCGACCGCCCAGCCGGCACCGGGAGGGATGCTGCTGGCCATGAGCCTCGGCAGCGGCCGCAGAGCAGAGCCTTCCGGCGGCGATCCCAGCCGGATCATTCGCGACCTGCGGATCGACCTGACTTCCAAGGACGCCAAGCCCAAGGCCTGCCGCAAGGCCTTTGGAGATCTGAGCAAACACCTAACGATGCAATTGACGGGAACCCGCCAATCCCTCGGCTTGGGCGCAATCCCCTTTCTCGCGGCCCTCGGCTTGGGTTTGGAAACGCTGCTCGCTCCCAACACGGCCCTGGCGGGCCCACTGGAACCCCTCGTTTCGGGGGATCTCAACCTGCTTTTGCTCGGGGCGACGGCGGCCGTCTCGGCGGCCTTGGGCTTTTGGGCCGGGTGGCGGGCTCGAGGCCGGACGGGCGCCTCCTCGCCCACCGAGATCCGGAATCCGGCAGGCTCAATTTATCGAATCCCGACGGCTCAAGGATCCTTTAATTTTCTGGCGGAACTAAATCCGAAGCGGCTTCAGGTGACCGCTTTTCATGAAAACGACCAACCACGGGAAATTCTGTTCACGAAACCCCAGACCATCCAGGGCCAACGATTTTCCTCGGGAATCACCGCCGTCGTCGACGCGGAGGGCAGACTGCTGCGCATGCGCGCCGCCAAGAATCTCGAATGGCATGCCGCCATTTTCGCTTTGGATTGCAAGATTAACGACACTACCGTTCCTCCCGAAGCCGAGATCTACCTAACCGAGACCGGATCTTTGGCCTACGTGCAGCTCCCCTTCGGTTCTACAAAAGTCGGCGCCTACAATACGGCAGGTCCCTCGCAAGTTCATTTTCATGCAAACGGAAAAATCAAGGCCTTGATAAGTCACAACGTATTTTCCGATGATCCCTTGAGAGGTCGCTATCCAAATAAATATGTTTTCTTCGATCAGAACGGGAAGTTTTTAGGGGCCGGAGAGAAGCTCTCCGATTATGATAATCACGTGAAGACCCCGGAGCGCCTCAGAATCGCGGCCCCGCCGCGGGAGAAAGACCGACATCCGGGCGATGAGTCGCCCGCGGCTCGGGAAGCGGAGGCCGAACGCGAAGCCGAGGCCGCGGAAGCAAGGTCCGACCGGCGGGAAACCTCCGGCTGAATCCCCGATTTACTTTCGGAACGCGGCTGACTATAAGCCCCCCATGTCCAAGGAAGTCCAAGAACTCTTCACCTCGATCGCGCCGAGCTACGACTTTCTCAATCACTTCCTGAGCCTCTCGGTCGACAAGCGCTGGCGGGACAAGGCCGTCGCCGCGCTGGGCAAGGCGACGCCCGCGCGGGTCCTCGACCTCTGCGCCGGCACCCTCGACCTGACCCAGAAGGTTTTGCAAAAATTTCCCCAAAGCGAGGTCTTCGCGGCCGACTTCGCCGTCGCCATGCTCGAAGAGGGACGCGACAAGGTCCGCGGCAAGGCCAAGGCCCATCGCATCTGCGCCGACGGGCACCGCCTGCCCTTCGGCGCGGGCTCCTTCGACGCCGTCCTCTGCGCCTTCGGGATCCGCAACCTCGAGCATCGCGCCGAGGCGGCCCGGGAGATCCGCCGGGTGCTCAAACCCGGCGGGAAGCTGGTCGTGTTGGAGTTTTTCCGGCCGGAACGATTCTTCTCGAAGCTCTTCTATCAGACTTATGGAAAGTACGTCCTCCCCCGGATCGGCGGGGCCGTCTCGCGGAACCGGAAGGCTTATGAGTATTTGCAGAACTCGATCCAGCACTTCCTCAGCGTAGAGGAGTACGGGCGGCTCTTGCTGGAACACGGATTTCAGAGGCCGGAGGTGTTGCCGCTCTCCGGGGGCATCGCGCATCGCATCGTCGCGGAGGCCGTGTAGGGGCCGTTCGCGCTTGTCCTCCGAAGGAGGGAACGGCCCCTACGAACGTCGCATGACCACAAACGCCAACATCCTACAAAAATTCCGCTACACCCTCGAGCTGGTGAAGTTCTCCCACAGCCTCTTCGCCCTCCCCTTCGCCCTGGCCGCCTTCCTGGTCGCCTCGCGCGGCCGCTTCTCCTGGACACTCCTGCTCTGGGTCGTGCTCTGCGTGGTCCTCGCCCGCACCGCTGCCATGGCCTTCAACCGGCTGGCGGACGCCCGCTTCGACGCCTTAAATCCGCGCACTAAAAACCGACATATTCCCGCCGGCTTACTTTCTAAATCTTATGTGATTGCTTTAATCCTGATCTCCAGCGCCGGCTTCCTCCTCGCGGCCTGGCGGATCAACCCCCTGGCCTTTTGGCTTTCTCCTTTCTGCCTCGCGGCCTTGTTTCTCTACTCCTTGGCCAAGCGCTTCACCGACTTCACCCAGCTCATCCTGGGCTTCTGCCTGGGGATGGCCCCCATCGGCGCGGCCATCGCCGCCACAGGCAGAATCCCCATCCCCTCCCTCGTCCTGGGCGCGGCCGTCCTGCTTTGGGTGGCCGGCTTCGACCTGCTCTATGCCCTGCAGGACCTGGAATTCGACCGGGAACAAGGCCTGCGCTCTCTGCCGGTCCGCCTCGGCCTGAAAGGCAGCCTCAAGCTCTCTTCCCTCTGTCATGCGACCTTCCTCGCCCTCCTGGTCCTCTACGGGCTCCTGGAGGCCTTGGGGGGCTTTTACTGGGCGGGATTGGGCCTAAGCGGCGCCTTCCTGCTCTGGGAACACGCGACGATCCGCGACGACCTGGCCAAGGTCAACGCGGCCTTCTTCACCGCCAACGGACTCTTGAGCGTCTTTTTCCTCGCCTTCACGGCCGCGGACCTGTACTTTTAGGGCCTCCGCGGGCCTCCCGTGGGTCGAATAACCTTGACGGAAGCCCCTGATTGCAATAGAGCCTCGGCCTCCCGATTTTTGAGGTTCAAGGTCCCTATGAAGAAAGTTTCAAAACGGGCGCCCTTCAAGGCCCCCAAGGTAAACACCAAGGATAACAAGGTGTTACTGAAGTCGCTCCTGAAGCAGATGGACGAGCTCCTGGTCACCAACCGGCGCCAGAGCCACGAGGTTCAGATGTTGAAGGAGGAGGTCGAAGGCCTGCGCCGCGACCTGTCGATCACGATGGAATCGTTAGCCGAGCTCCCCTACGTCTCGGGGATGCTGCACTGAGGAGTCCTTATGCCGCGCATGTGTATCCTTTGCAAAAAGACCGCCCAGGCTGGAAACATCGTCAGCCATGCCAACAACAAGTCGCACACCAAGAATCATCCCAACCTGCAAAAGGTCCGGGCGCTCTACCAGGGCAAGGTGCAGAACATCACCGTTTGCACGCGTTGCATCCGCTCCGGCAAGGTGACGAAGGCGGCGTAGATAGAACTACGACCGAATCTGCTCCACCGAGATAACCCCCGCCAGGGTCTCCAAGGCCCGCACGACCTCCAACAACTGCTGCCTATTTTTGATGTCGAGGACGAAGATGTTGATCGCCTTCAGGTCGCTGCTCGTCCGGATGTTGGCCTGCGAGATGTTCACCCCCAGGTTGCTGATCGTCTTGGTCATCGAGGCTAGGATGCCGGGCCGGTCCACGCTGACCGCGCGGATCTTGGCCTGATGGCTCAAGTCGCTGGCGTCGTCCCAGTTGACCTCCACCCGGCGGTCGGGATCGGTGGCGAGGACCTTGGGACAATCGACGGTGTGCACCGTGACGCCCCTTCCCCGCGTGATGAAGCCGGTGATGCTGTCTCCCGGCAGCGGGTTGCAGCACTTGCCCATCGCGACCAGGACGTCGTTCAAGCCGCCCACCGTGATCGCGCTCTTCGAGCGCTTCTTCACCTTTTGGAAGATCTCCCCCAAAACGCCGGTCTTGGCGGGGCTGGGCTCGGGCTTGATCAGCAGCTCGGCGGGAATCAATTTCACGACCACGTGGTGCGGCGAGATCTTGCCGTATCCGATCTGGGCGATCAGGGACTCGGCGTTCTTGAGGTGGAACTCCCGCGCCACCTCGAGGAGCTTGTCGTCCTTCAAATACTTTCCCGCCTGGATCCCGTGGCGCTCGATCTCGTTGGTCAACAGCTCGTTGCCCAGGCTGAGCGCCCGGTCACGCTGCTCGTCACGGATCTCCTGGCGGATCTTGGCCTTGGCCCGGGAGGTCTTGACGAATTTGAGCCAGTCGCGGTTCGGCTTCGAGCCGGGCTTGGTCAGGACCTGCACCGTATCCCCGCTCTTCAGTACGTAGTCGAGCGGCACGATCTTGTCGTTGACCTTGGCGCCGACGCACTGCTTGCCGACATCGCTGTGGATGCTGAATGCGAAGTCCACCGGCGTCGAGCCGTAGGGGAGCTCCTTGAGCTGTCCCTTCGGGGTGAAGACGTAGACGTCGGTGGCGAAAAGGTCGAGCTTGACGGTGTCGAGAAATTCCGCCGGGTCTTGCAGGTCTTTTTGCAGGTCCAAGAGCTCGCGCAGCCATTGGAACTTCTTCTGGTCGTTTTGGCTGATCGAGCCGTCTTCCTTGTAGGTCCAGTGCGCCGCGATGCCCTTCTCGGCGATCTCGTGCATCTCCTGGGTGCGGATCTGAAACTCGACGCGCTGCCCCTCGAGGCAGATGACCGTGGTGTGCAGCGAGCGGTAGTTGTTGACCTTGGGCATCGCAATGTAGTCCTTGAAGCGACCCGGCACCGGCTTCCACAGCTCGTGCAGCACGCCCAGGACCTCGTAGCACTGCCGGATGTTGTCAACGATGATGCGGAAGGCCATGATGTCGTGCACCTGCTCGAAGGCGATGTTCTGGCTCTCCATCTTGCGGTAGATACTGTAAAGGTGCTTGACCCGGCCGTAAATGTGGGCCTGTACGCCGTACTCGGAGAACTTCTTCTCCAACAGCTCCTGGACGCGCGCCATGTAAGCCTCGCGCTCCTTCCGCACCACCTCGACCTGATGGTAGATCGTATTGTAGATCTCGGGCTTCAGGTACTTGAGCGAGAGATCCTCCAACTCGACCTTCATCCACTGGATACCGAGGCGGTTGGCCAGGGGCGCGTAGATCTCGGCGGTCTCCTTGGCGATCTTGAGCTGGCGCTCGACGCTCAAGTGATGAAGGGTGCGCATGTTGTTCAGCCGGTCGGCCAGCTTGATCAGGATGACGCGGATGTCGACGGCCATCGCCAACATCATCTTGCGGAAATTTTCGGCCTGCTTTTCCTCGGTGGTCGAGAACTTGATCTTGCTCAGCTTGGTCACGCCGTCGACCAAGAGCGAGATCTCGGGGCCGAACTCTTTCTTGATTTCGTCGATCGGGATCAGCGTGTCCTCGACGGTGTCGTGCAAGAGCCCCGCGGCGATCGAGGCCGCGTCGAGCTGCATCTCGGCCAGGATCGCGGCGACCTCGACGGGATGGATGAAGTAAGGCTCGCCGGAGGCGCGCTTCTGCCCCTCGTGGACCTTTTCGGAAAAGCGATAAGCCTTCTCGATGAGGCTCAAGTCGGCCTTGGGGTTGTAGCCACGCACCGAGGCCAGGATGTCTTGCAGGGAGATCATGCGGATAAGATTGCCTTCAACTCCTTCTTGGCCGCCGCGAGGTCGCGGTTGACCACCACGTGGTCGTAATGGACGCTCTGGGCGATCTCGTGCTCGGCCCGCGCGATGCGCCGGGCGATGGTCTCGGGGCTGTCCGTGCCCCGGCTCTCCAGTCGCTTGCGCAGCTCCTCGATCGAGGGGGGCATGAGGAAGATCAGCACCGCCTTGGGCTCGATCTTCTTGAGGTTCAGAGCCCCCTGGGTGTCCAGGTCCAGCAGGACGTCCCGCCCTTCCCGCAGGCTGGCCTCGACCGGCGCCCGCGGGGTACCGTAGAACTGGCCGTGGACGCCCGCCCATTCGAGAAATTGCCCGGCCTCGGCCATCTTATCGAATTCTTCCCGGGAAATGAAATGGTAGTCCCGGCCGTCCGCCTCGCCGGGCCGCGGCGGACGCGTGGTGGCGCTGACCGAAAAGAAAAGCCCCAACTCACGCTCGAGGTCGCGGCACAGGGTGGTCTTCCCGGTGCCGGAGGCGCCGGAGACCACGAACAGCCTTGCGGGACGGGGATTTTTCGTCATGACCGGGGCCTCACTCGACGTTCTGCACCTGCTCGCGGAGCTTCTCCAGGCAGTGCTTGCAGTTGACGACCTTCTGGGAGATCTCGGCGCTCTGGGCCTTCGCGCTGAGCGTGTTGGCCTCGCGGTTCATCTCTTGCAAAAGAAAATCGAGCTTCCGCCCCAGGGGCCCCTGCTCGTCCAGGATCTCGCCGAAATGGGCGATGTGATGCTTCAGGCGCTGCAGCTCCTCGGAGATGTCGGTGCGGTCGACGAAATACGCGACCTCCTGCGCGAGGCGCTGCGGGTCGAGCTCGACGCCGCTGGCGAGCCGAGCAACACGCTCGTTCAATTGTTGGCGATGGTGTTCGACGTTGCCCGGGACGATCTTCTCGACGGCCTGCACCTCTCCGGACAGGAATTTCAACTCGTCGCGGAAGAACTTCGCGATGGCGAGCCCTTCCTTTTGCCGCATCTTCTCGAGGGCCACGAAGGACTTCCTGAGCAGGGACTCCAATTGGCGCCACAGGCTCTCCAGATCGAGGGGCTCCTCGGTGATGAGGACATCCGGGAGGTTGATCAGGGCCTCGAGCCGGAGGTCTCCGGGAAGCTTGAGGGCCTGGGCCGCGGCTTTGAGGCTCTTGTGGTAGGCCTTGAGTCGGTCGAGGTCGATCCGGGCGTTGCCCTCGCCGGGCTGGATCGCCTCCTCTTTGACCAGGATGTCGATGCGGCCCCGGGAAAAGAAGGACTTGGCGGCCTCCGCGATCTTGCCCTCCAGGACGGAGAAGCGCTGGGAGAGGCGAAGGTTGACCTCGCAGAATTTGTGATTGACGCTCTTGGTCTCGATGACGACGCGCCGGCCGCCGACCTTGCCTTGCACGATGCCGTAGCCGGTCATGCTCTTGATCATATTTGCTCCTGGTTTCGCCTATTTAACCTTTAGGCGGGATCCGGAGCAAGCGAACAAAAACAATGTGGGGGTGAACCTTGTGTTCGCCCTTTTTGAAGCTGTTATAGATTAAATGTCGCTGGGCCTGGAAAGAAAGGCCCTCGGGGAGGGCGAACACAAGGTTCGCCCCTACTTGAACGAAAATACCATCTTGGTGCCGCCGACCTCGACCAAATCGCCGTTTTGGAGGCTCTTGGACTCGACCTCCTCGCCGTTGACGAAGGTACCGTTCTTGCTGACCAGGTCGAGGACCCCGGCGCCGTTGCTGTCGTGGAAGATCATCGCATGAAGCCGCGAGATGGCCGGGTCGTCGAGCACCAGGTCGGGCAGACGCTTGAAGCTCCCGATGCTGTCGGTGGTGGCCTCCTGCATCCCCTTCTTGTCCTGGGGGGACTTCTTGGCGATGTAGTTCATGATGAGCTTCTTGGTGAAGTCGTCGAGCGACATCGTGAAGTCCATGCTGAACACCTGGGTTTTGTTGATGTCGTCGAGGCTTCGGCCGATCGCCTTGCAGGTGCCCTCGGGGAGCTTGACGATCTGCCCCTTGTTCTTGCCTTCGGTGATCTCGAAAACCGCCACCGTCCGCTTGCCGCCAGCCGTCATGGATTCTCCTCCCTGTCGAATCGGAAAGGCCTCGTCCTCCAGCATGATAGGAATGTCACCCTGCACGGGGTAGAGCAACTCACATTTCATGCAGACAAGGCCCTGTTTGCCAGGATCGTAGCTTACCTTACCCTGGCAGCGCGGGCATACTAAAATTTCGAGCAATTCCGGGCGGACGGTCATCGCGGTCTCCGGCGCGGGCTTTTTAAACTACTTCGCCGCCGAGGCTCCAGCGCCCGAATTGTAGGCGGAAACCACCTGGGCCGTCAGGTCGGTGGCGCCGGGGGCGTAAAGCACGGCGTCCTGCGAGGTCTCGAAGATCAGGTTGTAGCCGCCCTTCTGCCCGACGGATTGGACGGCGCCGCGCATCTTGATGATGATGCCGCGGGTCATCTCGGCCTCCTTGGTGGCCATCTCGCTTTGGAACTGGGTCAGCGTCTTCTGTAGGTCGAGGAACTTGTCGCGGTACTCGGCCTCTTTCGCCTTCATCGCCTCGGGGCTGAGCGCGGCGCGCTGGGTCTCGAGCTGGTCCTTGAGCCCCTTGAGGGCGTTTTGCTTGGCGGTCAGGGCGGCCTGCTTCTGTTCGAACTGGGCCTTGAGCGAGGCCTTGGCGCGCTTGCCCTCTTCGACGTCGTTCAGGGCCTTTTGGAAATCGACCAGGCCGATCTTGAGTTGTTGGGCCTGGGCCACGCCTTGCATCGCGACGACAAACAGGGCGGCCAACACATACTTCCATCGTTTCATAGAATGTCTTCCTCCATTAAGGGAAACCAAGGATTGTTCGAAATAAACCCTAAACAAGCCGCAAATCCTTTAAATCAAGTCGCGGCGTTCGGCACTAAAAAAATGACCCGATCGTGAAATTAAAGACGCTCCGCTTCTCCCCTTCCTTGCGCTTGAAGGGGAAGCCCCACTCGAAGCGCAGCGGGCCGAAGGGCGAAAGCCACCGGATGCCCGCGCCCGCATCCGCACGCAATTTCAGGGGATTTAGGTCTTCGTCCTCCGCGAAGGTATTGCCCGCATCGACGAAAACCACGCCCCGAAAGCCGGCCGCGTCGTAGATGGGGAACTCGTATTCGAGGTTAAACAGCAGCAGCTTGTTGCCGCCGTAGACGAATTCTTCGTCCTTTCCGGTGATTCCGTCCGGAATGGTGACGCTGGGCCCCACGGAACGAAACTCGTAGCCGCGCAGGCTGTTGATGCCTCCCGTAAAGAAACGCTCGAAAAGCGGAACGGGTTCATCGTCGAGGGATTTAATGTAGCCGACGCGGCCTTGGAACTTGAGGACGGAATTCTTCCAGAGGGGGATGTAGACCCTCTGGTTGGCCGTGACCCGGAGGAAATCGACGTCGCCGCCCAGGCCGTTGCCGGCATACTCGACCGACAGGTTGCTGTAGAGGCCCTTGGTGGTGATGATGGGGTTGTTCCGGGTGTCGCGCTGGAACTGGAAGACCAGGCTGGAGGTGAGGCCGTCGGCGTTCTGCTTGAAGAACTCGGGGACGATCAAGTCGAAGTCGTCCAGTTTGACGTCCTCGATACGGTAGCCGATGCTGAAGGAGCTGAAGTCGAAGATGCGCCGGCCCAGGTCGATCTCGCCGCCGAAAGACTTGCGGCGAAAATCGTTGAAGTCGCTGGTGATGCGGAAGCCGTTGGCTTGGAGGATCCAGTTGGTGTCGAAGAGATAGGGATCGGTGACCTGGAAGGAGAACTGCTGGCGCCTCCCCGAGATTTCGGCGTTGATCGAGCCGCTGATGCCTAAGCCGAGGAAGTTGTTCTTCGAGACCGAGGCGGTGAAGAGGAAGCTCTCGGAGGAGCTGAAGCCCGCGCCGACGCTGAAGGTGCCGGTGGGCTTCTCTTTCACGTTGATGTTGAGGACCAGCTTGTCGTCGCTGGAGCCGCGCGGGGTGGAGATCTCGACGGTCTCGAAGTAGCCGAGCTGCTCGAGCTTGCGCTTGGAGAGCCGGACCAGGCCCTCGTTGTAGAGGCTGTTCTCGACCACCTTGAGCTCGCGGCGGATGACCTTGTCGCGGGTGATGGTGTTGCCGGTGATGTTGATGCGCTCGATGAAGACCTTGCGCCCCTGGTCGATGACGAAATTGATATCCGCGGTCTTGGTGTCGTCGTGCAGGCTGGTCTGCGGGTTGATGTTGGCGAAGGCGTAGCCCTGGTTTCCGTAGAACTCGGTCAGCTTCTGGAGGTCTTCCTCCATGATCTTCTGGCTGTAGAGGTTGCCCTTCATCGTGTGCAGCTTGCGCTGCAGCTCTTCCTTGGTCGTCAGGATGTCGCCCTCGAAGCCGATCTCGCCGATGCGGTAGGGGTCGCCCTCGTCGATGTAGTAGGTCAAGATCAGGCCCTTTTCCTGCTCGTTGTACTCGACCTTGGGCTGCCCCACCCTCACCTTCATGTAGCCCTTGTTGAGGTAGTTGTAGGTGATCAGCTGGATGTCCTGCTCGATCTGCTCGGGCCGGTATTTGCCCGAGCCCGTAAGGAAGGAAAGGATGCCCTTCTTCTTGGTACGGATGATCCCCTTGAGCTTGCGGTCGCTGAACACCGTGTTGCCCTCGAAGCGGATGCCGCGAACCACCTCGGCCTTGACCTCGTTGATCTTGAAGACCAGCTGACGCTTTCCGCCCTTTTCCCGGACCTCGGTTTCCACCGTCGTCGCGCTGAAGCCTTCCTTGCTGTAGATCTCTTTGATCCGCTCTTTCGACTCGCCCAGCTTGCGGTTGTCGGCTGGGACGTTGGTCTTGACGGTGAGGACCTCGCGGATCTTGCCCTCCCCGACTTTCTTGTTGCCCTCGATGACGATCTCGTCGATCGGCCCCTTCTCGACGACCTTGAAGACGAGCTTTACGCCGCCGGCGGCGCCGACCTTCTCGACCTCGACATCCTCGAAGAGGCCCAGCTTGTAGACGCGCGCCACGTCGGCGCTGACCTTCTCGCGGGAGTAGGCGCCGCCCTTTTGCTGCTGGATCTGGGTCAGGATGACTTGCGTCTCGACGGTTTTGTTGCCCTGCACCTCGATCTCGACGACGCGTTCTTGGGCGCCGGCGTCGCGGGGACCCGGGAGAAAAAAGCCGGCCAGGAAAAACAAGGCAAAAAGGAAGGGAAGGAGTGTTTTTGGTCTCATGGATCTCATGCGGGCTGCACCCGCCCGTCCTGCATGCGGACGTTTCTGGGCAGCCTTTGGGCCAGCCGCTCGTTGTGGGTGACGACCACGAGGGTCATCCGTAATTCTTGGTGAAGCTTCATCAGTAAATCCGCCGTTTCTTCTCCGGTGCGGCTGTCCAGGTTTCCCGTCGGCTCGTCCGCGAACAGCACCCTCGGCCCCGCGATCAGGGCCCGGGCGATCGCCACCCGCTGCTGCTCGCCTCCGGAGAGCTCGGAGGGCTTGTGCTCGAGCCGGTGCGACAACCCGACCCCGGCCAGCATGGCCTCGGCGCGGGCCTCGGCCTCGCGCCTCTTTTCGCCCCCGATCAAGAGGGGCAGCATGACGTTTTCCCGGGCGCTCAGCATCGGCAGCAGATGGTGGAACTGGAACACGAAACCCATCGTCCGGTTGCGAAAGCGGCTGAGTTCGGCGTCGGAGAGCGCGAAAAGATCGCTCCCTTCGAACGTCACCCGACCCTCCGTCGGTTTATCCAAAGTGCCCAGCAGATGGAGCAAGGTAGACTTTCCGGCGCCCGAGGCGCCCAAGACGGCCACCGCCTCGCCCTCCTCCACCGCGAAATCGACGCCCTTCAGGACCTCGACGCGGTCCGCGGCATCGCCGTAGGTCTTGTGGAGGTTGTGGGCTTCGATCAATGCCGCCATCGCTACAAATCCAGTCGGTTATGCTTGAGCCGCCGCACCGCGACCCAGGTCGCCAAGAGCGCGATCGCCAGGCTCACGCCCGCCGTCGCCGCCAGCACCGACGGCGACCAGGCGACGGGCAGGCGTTCGATCAAGTAGACTTCTTTCTCCAGCTTGAGGACTCCGCTGCGCTGCACGAACCATCCCAGGCCCGCCGCCAGCGCGATCCCCAAGACGCTGCCGAGCGCCCCGATCGCCAATCCCTGATAGCCAAAGAGCCTTTGCACCCCGCGGTTCGGCGCGCCGAGCGCCCGCAGGATCGAGATCTCGCGGCTTCGATCGAAGATCATCAGCAAGAGCACGCCGACGATGTTGAAGGAAGCCACCGCCACGACCATCGCCATGATGATCAAAAACATCAGGCGCTCGTTGCGCAGCGCGGAAAACAAGGGGCCGTTCAAGCGCTGCCAGCTGACCGCCTCGTAGCCAGGACCCAAGCTTTGCTTGAGATCCAGGGCCAGCGCGTCCGCGTCCAGCGGGCGCTTCAGCTTCATCTCGATGCCGGTCGCGAGTCCCGGCGATTCGAGGATCCCTTGCATGCGCCCGAGATCGACGAAGGCGAAGCCGCGGTCGAATTCGTAGAGACCCGTTTGAAAAATTCCCGCGACCTTGAAGCTTTGGAAATTTTTTTCAGCCGTCCCCGCCGACTTCTTGGGGAGAAAAACCTTGAGGGTCTCGTCGGGACCCGTGATGCCCAATTCTTCGGCCAGATCCTCGCCCAACACCACGTTGGGGGTCTCACCCTCGCCTTTCAGCAGTTCTTCAATCTTTGCAGGTACTTGCGCGCCACCCGCGCGGCGAGTCTTTACAGCATAGACCCTGGCAAAGGTCAAGGGATCGATGCCCTTAAAAACCGCCCCTTTAACCCTTCCGTGGGCCACCAGGAGGACTTCTCTGTACAGGAAAGGCGTGGCGGCGAGGGCCTCGCCGGAAATTGGGCCCAGAATCGCCTTTTCCTCGCCCGCCGGATCTGCCATCTCGCCGTCCTTGAGCACGACCAGGTGGGCGTTGAAACCCAAAATGCTCTCGCGAAAGACCCGCTCGAAGCCGTTCATCACCGCCTGCGTCAGGCTCAAGGTCGCGACGCCCAAGGCGACGCCGAGCACCGCCAGGCGCAGGACGAGCCGGATTCCCCGCTTGGCGGGGTTGCGAAGGTATTTTTTCGCTAAAAATAAATCCCAGGACATTATTCGTACCGCAAGGCCTCCACCACCGTCAGCCGCCTCCCCTCCCGCGCCGGCAGCAAGGTCGCCGCGAGGCTCATGCCTAAGGCCAAGAGGAAGGTCAGCGCGATCCAAAGCGGGTTCACATCCACCGGCAAGGCTTCCAGGTAATAAGGCGCGGGCAAGGGGAGCTTGACGGTCTTGAGCAGCCAACAGAGCCCCAGCCCCAAGGCCGTCCCGCCCAAGCCGCCCACGACGCCGATCCAAAGCCCCGCCCGAAAGAAGATCCCCGAGAGGTCCCGCTCCGACATGCCGAGGGACTTGAGGATCGCCAGGTCGCGCCGGCGCTCGTAGACGACCATCATCAGCATCGAGAGGATATTGAAGGAGGCGAGCAGGACCATCAGCGTCAGGACGAAGGCCATGCCGAGGCGCTCCAGGCGCAGCGCCGAGAAGAGGCGTGTGTTCTTCTCCTGCCAGGTCTCGACACGCTCGACGTCGGGCAGGCCCTGGAAGGCGCCGCGACGCGCGAGACTTTCCTCGGGCTTGGCGAAAGTGACGCCGACCTGCTCGGGGGCGTGCTCGCCGAAGAGGCGCCGCACTTGATCGAGGGAGGCGAGCGCGAACTTGTTGTCGTAGTCGAAATAGCCGGACTTGAAGGTCCCCACGACGCGAAAGCGCCGCAGGTTGGGCTCGACCTCGCCGGTGGGCCCCACCTCGCCGAAGGGATAGAGCAGCTCGACCCCTTCCCGCAGGAAGGGCACGACGCCGAGGCTGGAGGCCAGCTCGCGGCCCAGGAGGATGCCGGGGACCTGCTCGCCCTCGGCCCGCAGCGAGTCCCAGCCCTCCCCTTCCTCGAAGGACACTTGGAATGAGGGCGGGAAGCGCGCCTCCCCCGGCTCGAGGCCACGGACGCGGACGCCCTGGGTCTCGTCTTCTTCGGTGCGCAGGACGGCCTCGCCGTCGACCAAGCGCGCGACGCCGGCGACGCCGGGCAGGTCGCGGAGCTTTTGCAAAAGTTCGGGGCCGGCGCTCGCGCCGGGTTTCAGGACGAGGGAGAGGTGCGGGGAGAAGCCGATGACCTTGGCCTGCAAGTCCTTGCCGAAGCCCACCATCACCGCCTCGACGACCAAAAAGGCCGCGACCGAGACGAGGACGCCCAGGATCGCCATCCAGGTCAGGAAGGAGACGAGGAAGCTGCGCTCCTTTCCGGAGAGGAATTTAACGGCGAGGAAGGTCTGCGCTTTCATGGCGCTTGGGGAACTAGCCTTTCGCCCGCATGTGCGGGAAGAGGATCACGTCGCGGATCGAGGCCTGGTCGGTCAGGAGCATGACCAGGCGATCGATGCCGATGCCCTCGCCCGCCGTGGGCGGCATGCCGTACTCGAGGGCGGTGATGAAATCTTGGTCGAGGTACATGGCCTCCTCGTCGCCGGCCTCGCGGGCGGCGACCTGCTTGAGGAAACGTTCCTTCTGGTCGAGCGGGTCGTTGAGCTCGCTGAAGCCGTTGGCGATCTCGCGGCCGTAGATGAAAAGCTCGAAGCGGTCGGTCACCTCGGGGTCGGCCTCGTTGCGCCGCGAGAGCGGCGAGACCTCGGTCGGGTACTGGGTGATGAAGGTCGGCTGGATCAGCTGTTTTTCGACCTTTTCTTCGAAGAGTTCGGTCAAGATGGCGCCGAGGCCCTCTTTTTCCTTCTTCAAATGGATCTCGAGGCGCTTCGCTTCGGCCAGGGCCTTGTCGCGCGAGGTCAATATCGCGGGATCGAAGCCGCCGATCTGGACGAGGGCCTCCTTGAGCGTCAGGCGCCGGAAGGGCTTTTGGAAGCTGAGCGCGGCGCCTTGGTAGCTGATCTCGGTCGAACCGCAGACTTCCAGGGCCAGGCGGGCGAGCATCTCCTCGGTCAGGGCGATCAGGTCCTCGTAGGTGGCGTAGGCCTGGTAGAACTCGAGCATGGTGAACTCGGGGTTGTGCTGGATGCTGATCCCCTCGTTGCGGAAGTTGCGGTTGATCTCGAAGACCCGCTCGATGCCGCCGACCACGAGGCGCTTGAGGTAGAGCTCGGGCGCGATGCGCAGGTAGAGCTTCATGTCGAGGGCGTTGTGGTGCGTGACGAAGGGCTTGGCCGCCGCGCCGCCCGGAATGGGCTGCATCATCGGCGTCTCGACCTCGACGAAGCGGCGCTCGACTAAGAACTGGCGGATCTTCTGGATGACGAGCGAGCGCTTGAGGAAGACGTCCTTCACCTCGTCGTTCATGATGAGGTCGACGTAGCGCTGGCGGTAGCGCGCCTCGATGTCGGTCAGACCGTGGAATTTTTCGGGGAGCTGCTGGAGGCTCTTCACCGCGAGGCGCAACTTCTCGACGTGGATCGAGAGCTCGTCGGTCTTGGTGCGGAACAGGTAGCCCTCGACCCAAAGAAAATCCCCCACCTCGGCGCGCTCGAAGAGGGCCCAATCGGCCTCGGAGACCGCGTCTTTCTTGACGTAGGCCTGGATGCGCCCGTCGCGGTCCTTCAGCTTGACGAAGCAGGCCTTGCCGAAGGAGCGCTGGAACATGATGCGCCCGGCCAGCCGCACCTCGATCTTCTTCGCCTCCAGCTCCTCTTTGGAAAGACCGGAGTGGTTTTGCAAAATTTCGCCGCTGGTGTGCGTGCAGCTCAAGTCGTTGGGAAAGGGATTGAGGCCCTCTTCCTTGAGCTTCTGCAATTTTTCGAGGCGCTGCTGGTAGTAGAGGTTGTCTTCCATAAAACCGAATAGAAATTGGGGGTTTAGCTGAAGAGGGGTTAGTCGGGGCGCCCGCGAAGGTCAAGGGAAAAGCGGCAAAAACCGGCCTCGCCGCCGCGCCTAGCGGCGGCGCAGGCGCCGCCGGATCGCCCCCAGCAAGACCTCGCTCCCCTCGACCTTGAGCAGCGTCACCGCGAGAAAATAGACCCCCGAGCCCAACGCGATCATGGCGATCAGGTAGAGGCTGCGCGGCAGCATGGGCGCGAAGGTCCAATCCCAGTAGCGCATGGCGACGAACAGGACGAGGGCCATGAGCCCCGACGCCCCGGCCATCTTGAGGATGGAGCCCGCGAGGGAGCGCAGGCCGAGCGGCCCCACCGACTTGCGGTAGTCGTAGAGCAGCATGGCGAAGTTGGCGATCGAGCCGATACCGACGCCCAGGGCGAGGCCGCGGTGTTGCAAGGGCCAGAGCAGAGCGAAGCCTGCGGCGATGTTGACCAGCACCGCGAGGTTGGCGGCGCGCACCGGCTTGCGCGCGTCCTGGACGGCGTAAAAGGCCGAGGAGGTAATCCGCGTCGCCGAGACGAAGGGCAAGCCCACCGCAAAGCACTGGAGCGTCTCCGCCGTGAGCCGCGTCGATTCCTCGTTGAAGCCGCCGCGGAAAAACAGGACCGCGATGATGGGCTTGGCCAGAACGGCCAGTCCGACGGCCGCGGGGATATTGACCAGCCAGACGGTGGCGAGGGCCTTGCGCATCGCCTGTTTCATGCGGACGAAGTCTTTTTCCGCCGCGTGCTCGGAGAGCAGCGGCAGGACAACGGTGGCCAGCGAGACCGCGAAGATCCCGAGGGGAAACTCGATCACCCGATCGGCGTACCAGAGGTAGCTCACCGAGCCGGTGGGCAGATAGGAGGCCATGAAGGTGATCGCCAGCAGGTTGATCTGATAGACCGCCGAGCCGTAGATGCTGGGCAGCATGAGGCGGCCGATCTTGCGGACGCCCGGATGCCTCCAATGAAAGCTGATTTTCGGGAAAAGTCCTTCGCGGATCAGGGGCGGGACCTGGATCAGCAACTGAAAAAAGCCCCCGAGGATGACGCCCCAGGCGATGCCGACGGCGGGATCGGCGAAACGCCCGGAAAGGAGCCAGGCCCCCATAATGATTCCGATGTTCAACAACACGGGGGCGAAGGCCGGGGTGAGGAAGCGTTTGCGGGAGTTGAGGATCCCCATCGCCAGGGCGCCCAGCGAAACGAGGAAGATGTAAGGAAAGGTGATCTTGGTCAGCAGGACCGTGAGGGCGAATTTTTCGGGATCGGCCTCGAAGCCCAACGCGGTCACCCGCACGAAGACGCCCGCGCCGAGGACGCCGGCCAGGGTCACGACCGAAAGCAGCAGCGTCAGCAAGGTAAAGGTGACGTCGACGATCTCCTTGGCCTCTTGTTTCGACCGCCGGTAACTCTCGGTGAACACCGGCACGAAAGACATGGTCAGGTTGCCCTCGGCCAAGAGGCGGCGTAGGAGATTGGGAATTCGGAAAGCGACGTAGAAGGCGTCCGCCGCGGCGCGGGTGCCGAGGATATAGGCGATGGCCGAGTCGCGCGCGAGACCGAAGATGCGGCTTAGGAGGGTCATGGCCCCAACCATCCCCGCCGGGCCGACCATCTTCGGCGCCTCCAGATCGGCCGGATCGGCCGCGCTCATCTGCAGGGGATCCTCGGGAGGCGCAGCGGGGTCCTTGGGGGCCATGTCCTGGGTTTAGGGTCTGCCCCGGGGACTCGCAAGTCTTTTGTTGGATCCCTGAAGGGCCACCTAAATTTTTTTTGGAGTGCCGCAGACCGGGGATTAGGCGCCAAAATATTTCTGCAGGGAACCCTGAAGGGAATCGGCGGCGTCCTCGGCCCGGAAGGCCAGGTACTGCAACACGCTGCTGCCTAACTGAGGCGGCGCCACGGCGACGCGGGCCTCGTTAGGATCGAGTCGGTCCACCATGCCCTGGAAATCCTCCGCGACCGGCAGCTGCGCATCCCGGGTGCGGAAGTCCCCCCGCACCTCATACTTGGCGGCCTTCTGCAACAAAGCCAGGCGTTGTTGAGGGCTGCCAAAGCCCTGAAATTGATCGCCGGTGACGAAGTCGTGGGCGGAGGCCGCCTCGGAGCTGCCGTCTTCGTTCTTGACGAGGATCTCGTCGTCGGCATCCACCTCGTGATAGCGACCGGCCTTGGCCCCCTCGACGTGGTCGCTGTTGAAATAGAGGCGATCGACGCCGTCTTTTTGGCGAAGGTAGCCGTCGATCTTGCCGTCGATGAAAGGGTTTTTGCTGAGAATATTTTCGAAATCCATCGCGAAATCCTCCATTTTTTAGGGGGCCTTGGGCGCGGCCCGCTGACGGAGGAAGCTAAAGCAAGGTATGGACCAAAACGGGGGATTTAGAAAATATTAATAAATACATATAGTTAAAATCTAAGCCCATTCGCGCTTGGCAAATTTTGCAATTTGTTTGAGTACTTTCCGGCGGTCCCGAATGCCTCGAAGGGACGATTAACGGTTTGACAGGCCCCTCCCCCCTTTGTTACACAAGCGCGCCTTCAAAGGCTTTTAAAGATTATTCTTTTCGGAAGGATCGATATGGCAGACGCGAAGAAACCCAAACTCCCCAAAGGCCGCCACCGCTCTCAGATCAAGCGCCACAAGCAGAATCTGAAGCGGGCCGAGCGCAACGCGACGATCCGCTCCGAAGTCCGCACCTTCATCAAGAAGGTCCGCCAATCGGTGGAGAAAAAGGACGCCACCTTGGCAAAAACCGCCCTGCTGGACGCGATCAAGAAGATCGACAAGGCCGTCTCGAAGGGGATCCTTCATTCGAAGAACCGTTCGCGCAAGATCTCGCGGCTCTCCAAGCTGGTCGCTTCCTTAGGCAAGTAATCCGATAATCTCATCCACGCATCTCTTAAGCAGCAGGGGCCGCGGCAAGGCGCTGCCCTTCAGGCGCAGGTCCGCGCGCGTCAGCGGGGCCCAAAGGGCCAGGCCGAGGCGTTTGCCGTAGCGGTGCGCCTGCTGCTCGTACTTCTTCCAGGCCATCGGCGGCATGCGGAACAGCGAGCCGGCGCGGCGCAGCCCCGAAAACTTGAGGGTGAGCAGGATGGAGATGTGGCGGTGGATCAGGGAGAGGATTTTCAGCGGCTCTTCCCCGCTGGCCAGCAGCAGCTCGAGGGAGCGGTGGAGCTGGACGTAGTTTTTTTGGAAGAGCGCGTCGATCACCTCGAAGACGTTCTCGTCGGTAACCTTGACCAATAATTCCTCGACGTCCTTGAGCCGCAGCGCCGGCTCGTCGCCGATGTAGAGGCAGCATTGGGTGACGGCCAGCTGCAGGGCGCCTAAGGACAGCCCCACCCAGTCGACCAGGCGTTCGACGACCTCGGGGGCGGCCTTTTTGCCTTCGCGTTGCAGGCAGTCCCGCACCCAAGCCTCGGCCTCGTCGCGGGCGGGGGTCTCCAGCTCGACCACTCGAGCCTTCTTCTTAAGCTTCTTCACCCATTCGAGCCTCCCGTCCAATTTTTCGTCGTCGAGCAGCAGCAAGGTGGTCGGCTGGGGGGAATCGAGGTAGGCGCTGAGGGTTTCGGCCTCCTTGGCCTTGAGATCGCCCGCGTCGCGGAGGACGACGACGCGGCGTTCGGCGAAGCAGGGGTAGTCTTGGCAGGCCTCGACGACGCGGCGGATGTCGTCGTCGCCGGCGAAGAATTGGGCGAAGTTCATGTCCTTGAGGGCCGCGCCGAGGGCTCGGGAAACGAGGGACTCGCGAAATTTTTCGCGCAGATAGGCCTCGGGACCGATCAGGGCGACGACCGGGTCGAGGGGGATTTTTTCGGCGGATTTTAGCATCGCTAGGGACATGGTTTATCGAACTTACCTCAAATGCGGCGTCCGTAGGGGCCGTTCGCGAACGGCCCCTACCATAGACCGCCCGGTGCGGGGGGCGGGAATATGTTTCCCGGAGGCTTTTCCGACTGTCTGAGCGTCCTTAAACAGTCACTCTCACCTCTACAAACTCAGCGTTCTGCACGACCATCTAATAAACCGCGAGTTTCGGAAAAGCCGGAGGGAAACATATTCCCGCCCCCCGCACCGGGCGCACCATAATTCTTCGACCCAAGACGGCAAACTACTTAACGACGATATTCAGCAATTTCCCCGGCACGAAGATCGTCTTGACCACGGACTTCCCCTCGAGGTGCGCCCGGATCTTCTCGTCGGTGTCGACGATCCGGCGGACCTCCTCCTCGCTGACCCCCGGCGGCAGCTCGGCCTTGCCGCGCAGCTTGCCGTTGACCTGGACGATGACCGTGACGGTCTCGGCCAATGTGGCCTCGGGGTCGAAGCCGGGCCAGGCTACGTCCAAGAGGCTGCCCTCGAAGCCCAGGTTCCTCCAGGCCTCCTCGCAAAAGTGCGGGACGAAGGGCGAGAGGAGCAGGACCAGGGATTCGAGGAGCTCCGCGAGCAGCCCCCTCCCCTCCTCGCCCTCCCAATCGGAGCGCGGCACCTCGCCGACCTTGTTGACCAGCTCCATGACCGCCGCGATGGCGGTGTTGAAGTGAAAGTCCTGCTGCACGTCCTCGGTGACTTTTTGGATGGTGCGGTGGAGCTTGGCGTGGACCTCGCGCAGCGCCTTGCCCTGGGGCTTCGGGCTGCTCTTGACCGGCCCCTCCCGCCGGCGGTACAGCGGCGCGAGATCGGCCAAAAGGCGCCAGACGCGGTTGAGGAAGCGGGCGCTGCCCTCGACCCCCGCGTCGTTCCAGTCGAGGTCCTTCTCCGGCGGCGAGGCGAAGAGACAGAAGAGCCGCGCGGTGTCGGCGCCGTACTTCTCGATCAGGTACTCGGGGTCGACGACGTTGCCTTTTGACTTGCTCATCTTGGCGCCGTCCTTGATGACCATGCCCTGCGTGAGCAGGTTTTGGAAGGGCTCGGAGACGCCGGTGTAGCCCAAGTCGCGCAGCACCTTGGTGAAAAACCGCGAATACAAGAGGTGCAGGACCGCGTGCTCGATCCCGCCGATGTACTGGTCGACCGGCATCCAGTAGTCGGAGGAGCGCCGGCTGAAGGGCTCGTCGCCGTCCTTGGGCGAGAGATAGCGCAGGAAATACCAGGAGGACTCCATGAAGGTGTCGAAGGTGTCGGTCTCGCGGCGCGCCAGCTTTCCGCATTTCGGACAAGCGGCGTTCACGAAGGAGTCGATCTTGGCGAGCGGCGAACCACCCTCCCCCGTGAACTCGACGTCGAGGGGCAATTTCACCGGGAGGTTCTCGATCTTCTCCGGCACGGCGCCGCAATCCGGGCAGTAGACGATGGGGATGGGCGCGCCCCAGTAACGCTGGCGCGAGACGCCCCAGTCGCGGAGCTTGTAGGTGATCTTGGAATGCCCGGCCTTTTGGCTCTCGAGCAGCTTGACGATGGCGCCTTTGGCCTCCTCGCTGCCCATGCCGCCGAAAGGTCCGCTGTCAACCATCGTACCCGGTTCCACATACGCAGCCTGTAGGGGCCCTTCGCGAACGGCCCCCACGGCGACATTCTCGATCACCAGCCGAATCGGCAAGCCATACTTCTTCGCAAAGTCGAAGTCCCGCTGGTCGTGCGCCGGCACCGCCATGACCGCCCCGGTCCCGTACTCCATCAAGACAAAGTTGGCCGCAAAGAGCGGAATCTTCTCTCCGGTCAGCGGATGCACGGCGTTCAAGCCGAGCGGAATTCCCTCTTTCTCATAGGCGTCGGCCACGCGCTTGTCGCGGTCGATCTTGCGGACCCGTTCGCGGAACTCGGCGATCTCCCGGCGCTTGCCCTCGTCCTTCACCAGGGCGTCGATCAGGGGATGCTCGGCGGCGAGCGAGAGAAAGGTCACGCCGTAAAGCGTGTCGGGCCGGGTGGTGAAAATGAGGATCTCCTCCCCGCTCCCCTCGACCTTGAAGACGGCCTCGGCGCCCGGGCTTTTGCCGATCCACTCGCGCTGCATGGTGAGGACGCGCTCGGGCCAGCCCTTGAGGTTGTAAGTCTCCCGCAGCAGCTCCTCGGCGTAGTCGGTGATCTTCAAGAACCATTGCTCGAGCGGCTTCTGCTCGACGGCGCTGTCGCAGCGCCAGCAAAGCCCCTGCTCGACCTGCTCGTTGGCCAGGACGGTCTGGCAGCTGGGGCACCAGTTGACGAGGCTCTTCTTCTTGTAGGCCAGGCCCTTCTCGTACATCTCGATGAAGATCTTCTGCTCCCAGCGATAGTACTCGGGCTCGCAGGTGGCGACCTCGCGGTCCCAGTCGTAGCTGAAGCCCAGGCGCTGCAGCTGCGCGCGCATCGCCTTGATGTTGTCTTTCGTCCAGGCCGCGGGGTGGGTCTTGTTTTTGATCGCCGCGTTCTCGGCGGGCATCCCGAAGGCGTCCCAGCCCATCGGGTGCAGGACGTTGTAGCCGCGCATCTTGAGGAAGCGCGCCAGCACGTCGCCGATCGTGTAATTGCGCACGTGCCCCATGTGAATGCGGCCCGAAGGATAAGGAAACATCTCTAGCAGGTAGAACTTCGGGCGGTCGGCCACCTCGCGGACTTGGAAGCAGCGGTGTTCCTCCCAGTAGGCCTGCCACTTGGGTTCGATCTTCTTCGGGTCGTACGGGTCTTTAAAGCTCATGGGGCTTCCATGTCACGGAGGCTTCGCGCCTTTCAAGCGCTTTTCGGCGGCTAATACTCCCCCTTGCCGGGGCCGCGGCGCAGGGACTTTTTCTCGGCGTGGCGGCGCTTGCCTTCGAGCATCTTCTCCTTGGCCCGCTTGGAGCGCTTGCGCTTTTGGCGCCGGAGTTTTTCGATCTTCTGCCGCCGCTCGCTCTTCTCTTGTAAAATCCGCTCCTCGAGCTTTTCGACCAGGAGGCGGCGGGCCATAAAGCGGTTGAAGGCCTGGCTGCGGCTCTCCTGGCAGCGCACCATCAGGCCGCTGGGCAGGTGTCGCAGTTGGACGACGACGGAGGTCTTGTTGATCTTCTGGCCCCCCGCCCCGCTGCCGCGGATGAACTCTTCCTCGAGGTCGGACTCCAGCACGCCCAAACGGGACATGCGGGCCTCGAGGTCGCGGACCTTGGCGTCGGAGATGAGGGGGGCGTTCATGAGGACCTAATAAGGCCGGGAGAGATTTTTTTCCAGCCAGAAGCGAAACAGGGCGACGCACTCGTCCTTCAGGAGGCCGCTCTCCACCTCGACTGGGGAGCCGCCGTAGGTCTTCATGTCCTGGTTGGAAAAGGTAATTTCGTTGAAGCCGGCCGCCTGCGCGTCGGCGATGCCGGCGCCGTAACGGATCTTCTCGATCCGCGCCCAATGGCAGGCGCTGAAACACATCGGACAGGGCTCGCAGGTGGAATAGAGGACCGACCCCGAGAGGTCGATGCGCCCGAGCTTGCGACAGGCCTCGCGGATGGCGAGGATCTCGGCATGGGCGGTGATGTCGGTCAAGGCCCAGACCTCGTTATGGCGGCGGCTCAAGACCTCTCCGTCCCGCACGATGCAGGCGCCGAAGGGGGTCTGGCCGCGCTCGATGCCCTCGCGGGCCGAGGCGATGGCTTGGCGCATGAAGTCGGCGTCGTTCATAAAAGAATTGTGGAAGAAAGCCGGGCTTCTGGACAGAAAAAAATGCGCCGCCCTAGCGCCACCAACGCTGCTCGACCAGCGCGGCCAATTCGGGGGAGCTTTGCCGCAGCCAAGCCAGCTCTTGCTCGGCCTTGTCGATCTGCCCGATCTGGTAGAGGCAGCCGATGCGCAGGGCCAGGGCCTCGAAGAGGCGGGAGTAATTGGGGTAGCGCTTGATCAGCAGCGCCAGAGCCTCGGCCGCGCCGCGGTGATCGCCCATAGAGTGCATCCGCAGAGCCTGCTGGTGGGCGAATTGCGCGACGGCGTTTTGGGCCTCTTGCTCGAGGCCGTAGAGCTCTTCGTAGGTCCCGCCGGGCGCAACGGCCTGCGGATAAGCGGGGCTAGGATAGGCGGGCGCGGTATTTCCGTAGCTCGCGAAGGAGATCAGACCGTTGCCGAAGCGCGGCTGGCGCCAGGAAGGCTCGGCCATGGGCCGGGTCTGGGCGCGGGCCAGGGAAAGGTCGCGCAGGCTAATCTCGCCGCCGCCTTCGGGAATGGGCACATCGGGAGCCGGGACGGAAGGCGCGGGCTCGTTTTTCGCGACCTGCTCAGGGGCGTCGCGATGGAGCTTATATTGATAAATCCCGGCCAGGGTCAGGGCCATGACGAAGGCCCCGGTCAGAGCGGGCCGCCAGAAGGAAGCGACATCGAGGCCGAACCAGGCAAAACGCCGCTTGGGCTTGGGCGCCTGGGCCAAAACTTTTTGTAAGAGGGCCGGAGGGGGCTGAAGGTCGGGCAGCCGGTTGCGGTAAATTTGGCCGACGCGGCCGAACTCGCGAACCTCGCCTTCAAGCTCGGCACGGGCGCCGATCTCGGCCTGAAAGGCCGCGCGGTCGGCGGGGTCGAGGTCGTCGTAGAGGAAGTCGATCACTTTGTCATCGAAGTCTCGGCGATCCATGATTTAATTCCGTCCTGCCATTTTAAACGCTCAATCCCTCTCCAGCAATTCACGATATTTCGACTGTTTCAGGCTGCGCCGCAGGGCCTCGAGGGCGTAGCGCATGCGGCTTTTCACCGTATTGACCGAGACGCCGGTCACCTCGGCGATCTCCTCGAACTTCAGCCCCTCCTTTTCGCGGAGCAGGAAGACCTCGCGTTGGTCTTCATTCAGCTTGGCCAGGGCCTTCTCGAGCACCGCCTCGATCTCGTTGGCGGAGGAGACGACGTCGGCCGGGATCTCGTCGCCGGCGATGGTGTCGGCGAGGTTGCGCTCGCCGTTCTCGCCCCGGTCGTCCAGGCTGACCGCCTCGCGGATCTTCCGTCGCCGGAAGGTATCGACGCAGAGGTTGCGCACGATCGTGTAGAGCCAGGTGGTGAACTTGCCGTTGGGCAGGTAGCGATCCGCCGCCTGGTGGACCTTGAGGAAGGCCTCTTGAAAGACCTCCTCGGCCACCTCGCGGTTCCCCAGAAAACGGACGATGAAGTTATACACGCCGTTCTGGTGACGCCGGATCAGCACCTCAAAGGCGGCGGTATCGCCGGCCTGAAAGGCCACCATAAGTTCTTCGTCGCTGCGCATGGTCCCCATAAACGGGACCCACCGTAATGTCAGAGACCCGAGCTGGTCAAGATAACTGTTGGAACGGACTTGAGAAAATAAGGTTTTAGGTATTTAAATTTTTTCTCCGGTTGAAAATGGAGAATAGAATCCAGATTGCCGCCCTATCCCTTACGCCTCTATTTTTGCCTAGGTATTGCCTATGGCCCCCTCTGTGGTCCTTATGCCCCGCCCGCCCCTAGCCGGGGGCGATATGTCCCAGCGGGGACACGGCCTGGCCCCCTTAGGCCGGGGGCCAGGCCTCCGCCGAAAAGCCGATATTATTGGATGCCTCAAGGTGATCGGCTTTTCAGAGGGTCCCGCTTGGGGACATATCGCCCCCGGCTAGGGGCTCGTGCTTGTTAACATTAGGGATGGGGGGCTAGGGATGTTCCGAGGATAGGAGAATGCCGCAAGACCAGGAGGTCCCGGTTATTCAAACAAAATAATTATGAAAATAATTAAATTTTATATAGTTAAAAACTATAGCGAATGAACAGCTTTAGCTATG
Organism: Deltaproteobacteria bacterium PRO3; assembly: GCA_030263375.1. NCBI lineage: Bacteria > Deltaproteobacteria > Deltaproteobacteria bacterium PRO3. The sequence goes on along the minus strand of SZOV01000007.1, from coordinate 29,382 downwards.
GACGCCGCCAACCTTTTTGCCTTTTCAAGCCCTACCTGAGGTTTTCCATTGGCAAAGCAGTCGACCAGGGCCGACCCCACCACCACCCCGTCTGCCAACTTCGCCACCGCCCGCGCCTGCTCGGGCGTCTTGATCCCGAAGCCCACACAGACCGGCAGGCGGCTGCCCTTCACGACTTGGGCGATCTGCTCCTTGATTTCAGGCTGGGCATGGATGGCCGCCCCGGTCACCCCGGTCAGCGAGACATAATAGATGAAGCCCGAGCCCTTCTTTCGCACCAGGTCGATGCGCTTGCGGTCGCTGGTGGGCGCCAGGAGGTAGATCAAGGAAACCCCGGCCTTGCTGGCCGCCTGCCGAGTCTCCTCCCCCTCTTCCGGCGGCAGGTCCACCAAGAGCGTCCCGTCGACTCCCGCCCCCTTGGCATCGCGAAAGTAATCGGAAATGCCGTATTGTAGGATAGGGTTAAAGTATCCCATGAGCAAAATCGGGACCTGGCTCTTCTTGCGGATGGTCTCGACGGCCTTGAAGATCCCCGGCAACTTGGTCCCCGCCTTCAGCGCCCGCTCGCTGCTCTTTTGAATGACCGGGCCGTCGGCCATGGGGTCGCTGAAGGGAACACCCAACTCGACGATATCCACCCCCGCCTCTTCCAGGCCCCAGACCACCTGCGGGGTGAATTTGAGGTTGGGGTCGCCGGCGGTGACGAAGGCCACCATGGCCTTCTTTCCGGCTTTTTTAAGCTCGGCGAATTTCTTCTCGATGCGGTTCTTCACAGGCTTACCTTCTTGACCCTGGCGATGGTCCCCATGTCCTTGTCCCCCCGCCCGCTCAGGTTGACCACCAAGAGCCGCCCCTTCTTGGCCTTGCTCAAGTAAGCCACGGCATGGCTGCTCTCGAGGGCCGGCAGGATGCCCTCGTAGCGGGTCAATAGGTCGAAGCCGGCCATCGCCTCGGCATCGGTGACGGGGACGTAGCGCGCCCTTCCCTGCTCGTGCAGATACGCATGCTCGGGCCCGACGCCGGGGTAATCCAGTCCGGCGCTGATCGAATGGGTCTCCATCACCTGCCCCTCTTCGTCCTGCAAGAGATAGGACTTTTGTCCATGTAGGACGCCGACCTTTCCGGCTACTAGGGTCGCGGCGTGTTTGCCGGTCCGGACCCCGCTGCCGGCGGCCTCGACGCCGACCAAGTCGACCTTTTCGTCCTTGATAAAGGGATAAAAGATCCCCATCGCGTTGGAGCCGCCGCCGACGCAGGCCACGACCTCGTCCGGGAGCCGCCCCTCGGCCTTGAGGATCTGCCGGCGCGCCTCCTCGCCGATGACCTTTTGAAAGTCGCGCACCAGCAAGGGATAAGGGTGCGGCCCGGCGACGGTGCCGATGCAATAGTAAGTGTTGCGAATGTTCGTGATCCAGTCGCGCAAGGCTTCGTTGAGGGCGTCCTTCAAGGTGGCCGAGCCGCTGGTGACGGGGATGACCTTGGCGCCCAAGAGCTTCATGCGGAAGACATTCAGCGACTGGCGCACGATGTCCTCCTTGCCCATGTAGACCTCGCAGTCGAGGCCGAAGAGCGCGCACATCGTCGCCGTCGCGACGCCGTGCTGGCCCGCGCCGGTCTCGGCGATGATGCGCTTCTTGCCCATGCGGCGGGCGAGCAGGATCTGACCGAGGGTGTTGTTCACCTTGTGGGCGCCGGTGTGGCAGAGGTCCTCCCGCTTGAGGTAGACCTTGAGCCCCAGCTTCTCGCTCAACCGCGCGGCGAAATACAGCGGCGTTGGGCGCCCGACGTAGTTCTTCGCGTAGTAGTCGAATTCTTTCTTAAACTCGCGGTCGCGGCGGATCTTGTTGTAGGCGGTCTCCAACTCGAAGAGCGCGGGCATCAGGGTCTCGGCGACGTATTTGCCGCCGAAGGATCCGAAGTGCCCGCGCCGATCGGGTCCCTTGTATTTCTTAAAATCCATTTTTGATTTCATCATTTCACCCGCACCAGGGCCGATTTGGCCTTGGAGATAAAGACTTCCATCTTGTGCCGGTCCTTCCGCCCCGGCGAGGCCTCCACACCGCTGGCCACGTCGACCATGAAGGGCTTCACCGTGGCGATCGCGACGGCGACGTTGTCGGGATTGAGCCCGCCGGCCAGGACGATCTTTTTGCCGAACTTCTCCGCCTCGTGGACCAAGTCCCAGTGCGCCGTCAGCCCCGTGCCGCCGTAGGCCTTCTCGGAATAGGCGTCGACCAGGATCCAGTCGCAGTGGTACTTCGGAATCTCCGCCAGATCTTCGGGGGCCTTGAGGCGGAAGGCCTTGTACCAAGGGCGCCCCAGGCCATTGAGCGACTCGGGCGATTCATCGCCGTGGAACTGCAGCATGTCAAGCCCGAGTTCGATCGCCAGGTCCACGACCTTGCCGATATCCTCGTTCACGAAGACGCCGACCTTCGGGATATTGGTGGGGATCTCCTCGAAGATCCGCTCGGCGACCTCGTAGTCCACGAAGCGCGGCGAGTCCGGGTAGAAGTTAAAGCCCAGGTAGTCCGCGCCCAGCTCGACGGCGTCGAGGGTGTCGTTCAAGTCGGTGAGGCCGCAGATCTTGACCAGGGTCATTTCAGAAATCCTTTCAGGGCCTCGCCGGGATGAGGCGCCTTCATGAAGGCCTCGCCGATCAGGAAGGCGTCGGCCCCCGCGGCCTTCAGACGCTTCAGGACCTCGGCGGAATCCAGGCCGCTCTCGCTGACCTTCACCGCGGCGGCGGGGAGCTTGGGCAAGAGCGCCTCGGTCAGGCCGACGTCGACCTTGAAGGTCTTGAGATCCCGGTTGTTGATGCCGACGATCTTGGCTCCGATGCCTGCGGCGCGCTCGGCCTCGGCGGCGTCGTGGACCTCGACCAAGACGGAGAGGCCCAGCTCCTCCGCGAGTCCCTGCAGGTCTTCCATCTGCCAACGGCCCAGCATCGCGGCGATCAAGAGGATGGCGTCGGCCCCGGCCTCGCGCGCGACGTAAATTTGATAGGGATCCCAGAGGAAATCCTTCCGCAGCAGCGGCAACTTGACCGCCTGCCGCACCTGGCGCAGGTGTTCGAGGTGACCTCCGAAGAAGTGCTCGTCGGTCAAGACGGACAGCGCGGCCGCACCGGCCTCTTCGTAACCGCGGGCGATGCCGACGGGATCGAAGTCGGCGCGCAGGACGCCCTTGCTGGGCGACTGCCGCTTGATCTCGGCGATCACCGCAAAGGCCCCAGGCGCCTCACGCAAGGCCTTGGCGAGCGAAAGGGGCCGATAAGCGGCGTCCTTCGCCCGCTCCTTGGCGTCCTCGGGCCGGAGCTGGCGCTTGTAATGCTCCAACTCCTCCAACTTATATTTGTAGATCTTCTCCAGGATCATGGCTTCCGCACCAAATTCTCCAGCTTTTCCGCCGCAGCCCCGCTCTCGATGGCGTCCTTGGCCTGCACCGCGGCTTCCTTCAAATCCTTCGCCTGGCCTGCCACGACCAGCGCGGCGGCCGCGTTGAGGACGACGCCGTCGCGGATCGGGCCGAAGAAGGTCTTGTCGAAGATGCCCCGGAGCAGCTTGGCGTTATGCGCGGCGTCCTTGCCCAATACAAACTTGGGGTCGCTGGCCCGCAGCCCGGCGTCGGCGGGCGTCACGACCTTCTCTTCCAAGCCCTGCGGCGTCACCTCGGTCACGTGGGTCGGCCCGCTGGGGCTCAGCTCGTCCAGGCCCGACTCGCTGCTCACCACCCAGGCCCGCTCGGTGCCGAGCCGGCGCAGGGCCTCGCCCAGGATGGGCCGCATCCCCGGCGCGAAGACCCCAACCACTTGGTGCCGGACCTGGGCCGGGTTGAGCAAGGGGCCGAGGAAGTTAAACACCGTCACCATGTCGAGCTGCCGACGGATCTGCTGCACCCGCTGGGTCGCGGGGTGGTAGCGCGGGGCCAACATGAAGCCGAAATGCCTTGTTTCGATCGCCTCGGCGACGGCCTCCGGCCCCAGATCGATGGGAATACCCAGCGCCTCCAGCAGATCCGCGCTGCCAGACTTCGAGGTGATCGCCCGGTTGCCGTGCTTCGCCACCGGCACCCCGCAGGCAGCGACCAGGAGCCCCGCCGCCGTCGAGAAATTGAAGGAGCCGCTGCGGTCGCCGCCCGTCCCGCAGGTGTCCACGGCGCCCGCGACCTTGAGGCGCACCGGAGTCATCTTTTCGCGCAGCACCCGCGCCGCCTCGGTCAGGACGTCGGCGTCCAGGCCGCGCGTCGAGAGCGAGGTCAGGAACAAGGCGATCTCGGAGTCGCGGGTCTCGGGGCTCAAGATCGCCTCGAAGCCGCCGCGGATCTCTTCCGGGGCCAAGGGTTCTTCGGCGATGATCTTTTTCAGCAGTTCTTTCATGCCGCCCGCGCCGTCTTCACCCGTGTCAGAAAATTGTTCAGGAGCTGCTTGCCGGACTTGGTCAAGATGGACTCGGGATGAAACTGCACCCCCTCGACCAGGTATTTCTTGTGTCGGAGCCCCATGATCTCGCCCGCGTCGGTCCAAGCCGAGATCTCCAGCGAATCGGGGAGCGATTCGCGCTCGACGATGAGAGAATGATAGCGCGTGGCGACGAAGGGGTTGGGCAGTCCCGCGAAGAGCGTCTTGCCGTCGTGATGGATCTCGCTGGTCTTTCCGTGCATGACGTTGCTCGCGCGGATCACCTTGCCGCCAAAGGCCTGCCCGATGGCCTGGTGGCCGAGGCAGACGCCCAAAATGGGAAATTCCCCCTTCAGCTTGTCGATCACCTCCAGGGAGATCCCCGCCTCGTTGGGCGTACAGGGCCCCGGCGAGATCACGATCGCCTCGGGCTTCAGCTCGCGGATCTGCGCGACGTTTAGCTCGTCGTTGCGCTTGACCAAGAGTTCGGCCCCCAGCTCGCCCAGGTACTGGACGAGGTTGTAGGTGAAGGAATCGTAGTTGTCGATCATCAGGAGCATACGGATTTAAGTGCCTAAGTGTCTAAGTGCCTAAGTGTCTAAGTTTTTTTTGCCATATTGATTTTCTTTACGTCGTCAGTGCCGAAAAACTTAAGCACTTAGGCACTTAAGCACTTCGACACTTCTTTAGGGCCTCCATCACGGCCTTCGCCTTGTTGTTCGACTCGAGGTACTCTAGCTCAGGACGGGAGTCGAGGACAATGCCTCCCCCCGACTGGAACCACACCTTGCCCCGCGCGAAGGCCATGCTGCGTATGGTGATCGCGGTGTCCATGTTGCCCTGGAAGTCGAAATACCCGACCGCGCCGCCGTAAGGCCCGCGTCGCCCGACCTCGAGCTCCTCGATGATTTCCATGGCGCGGATCTTCGGCGCCCCCGAGAGCGTGCCGGCCGGGAAGGTCGCTCGCAGCACGTCGATCGCGTCGAAGCGCGGGTCCAGCTCGCCCTCGACGTTGGAGACCAGGTGCATGACGTGGGAGTATTTCTCCACCGCCATCAGCTCGGTGACCTTGACGCTGCCCCGCTTCGCCACGCGCCCCACGTCGTTGCGGCCCAGGTCGACCAGCATGATGTGCTCGGCGACCTCCTTGGGATCGGCGAGCATCTCTTTCTCCATCCGAATTTCGTCGGCGGCATCGCGGCCGCGGCGCCGCGTCCCGGCGATGGGCCGCACCGTGACCTTCGAGCCCTCCAGCCGCACCATCACCTCGGGCGAGGAACCGGTCAGCCCCTGCCCGTCCATCTCGAGGTGGAAGAGATAAGGCGAGGGATTGAGCTTGCGCAGCTCGCGGTAGACGCGGAAGGGCGGCACCTTGCAGGCCGCCTCCCAACGCTGGGAGAGGACGACCTGGAAGATATCGCCCGCCCGGATGTACTCCTTGGCCCGCTCGACCATCGCGTGGAAGGCCGCCTCGGGGGTGTTGCTCTTCGGCTTGCCCGGCGCGACGCGCGAAGGCTTCTCCTTCGGCAGGGCGCGTTTCAGGCGCGCGGAGATCGCCCGCAGGCGCCGCTCGGCCTGCTCGTAGGCCTTTTTCACGGTATTCTTCCCGCCCAGGTGGGCCATCACCACCACCTTCAGCTCGTGCTGGACGTTGTCGAAGGCGATCAGCGAATCTTGCAGCATCAGCTGGCTGTCGTAGAGCGGCAGGCCCCGCTTCTTCCGGTCGGGCAGCCGCTCCATAAACCGCACCATGTCGTAGCCCAGGTAACCGACGAAGCCGCCGGCGAAGCGCGGCAGGCCCTCGACGTGGACCGGCGAAAAGCCCTTCAGGGTCTCGCGGATCGCCTCGAGGGGATTGCCCTGCAGCCGGTCGACGCGCTTGCCGCGCAGGATCTCGATCCTGTCGTCCTGCGAGCGCAGCACCAGGTGCGGCTCGGAGCCCAGGAAGGAATAGCGCCCCCACTTCTCCCCGCCCTCCATCGACTCGAGGAGAAATCGATAGGGCCCCTCGGTCATCTTGAGGAAGGCGGAGACCGGCGTCTCGGTGTCCGCGTTGAGGGTGGCCGTCAGCGGGACCAGGTTGCCCCCCTCGGCCAGGCGCTTGAATTCTTTGAAGGAAAGCGAGGACATCCCTTGGGGTTAGCACAGGGCTGGGACGGCGGTCAAAGTCATTAGATTCAGAGTCTGGCGCAAACTGCGACTTGGCCCAAGCACCCGTGGTTTTCAAGGGCTTAAAACGGCCTAATTTTTCGGTTTGGCGAAGGGCCCTTTGCGCTTAAGATGGGTCTTCGAGCCCATGGAAGACCTCATCCCCAGTTTCGCGCAATGGATCCAATGGATCGGCTTGGCTATCGACGGTCTAGGCGTCGCCATCATCGTGGTGGGCGCCCTGTTTTCCTTGGCGGCCTTCCTCCGTTCGGGGCGGGCCAAGGGCCTGGACGATGCCTACAAACGCCTGCGGGAAAACCTCGGGCGCACCATCCTGTTAGGTCTGGAATTTCTCGTCGCCGGCGACATCATCCGCACCGTCGCCGTCTCCCCCACCTACAAATCCGTGGGGCTGCTCAGCATCATCATCTTGATCCGCTTGTTCCTCAGCATGCAGCTCGAGGTCGAGATCAACGGCAGCTTCCCCTGGAGCCGTAACCGCCGCGAAAACCCCTAAACGCTCAACGCCCCTTCAGGGCGTCTTCGACGATCTTGGCGATCTCGGTGTTGTCGATGAAGCCCCGCACCCGCTCGGCATAGCGCGCGGGCCCCATCGCCATCGCCTGGACCGGCGTGGAGGTGTGGGTGCCGGCGGCCCAGACCGCGTTGTTCTGCGTGGCCACCTCGCGACCCATCAGGTCGGGGTGAATCGAGGAATGGACGTAGAACTCGGGGAAATCCTCCGGCTCGGCGTCCTTGGCCCCCGGCTTGCGGACGAGGACGGCCTTGGCCTGGTCCGGCGTCAGCTCGTAGGCGGTATGCGCCTTCATCGCGGCCATCAGGTCTTGGACGGCCATGTCCAGCGTATAGGGCAATGTGTCCGGCTTGACCTCTTTCGGGTACAGTCGCTTGGTGATCGGCTCGAGGATGGCGCGGAAGGACTTCTTCTGCTTCATCAGCAGGTCGAAGCGGTCGAAGGGCGCGAAGTCGTAGGGTTTCTGGTAGTGGAGACCCGAAGGCAGCGTCTGCTCAATCCCCGGGGATTTCTGGTAGGCGAAGCCGAAGCCGCCGGTCTCGTGGTCGGCGGTGACGATCAACAAGGTGTCCGGGTGCTTTTCGACGTATTCCATCGCGACCCGAATGGCCGCGTCGAAATCGAGGGTCTCCTGCAGCATGGTCCCGGCGTCGTTGTCGTGACCGGCGTAATCGATCAGCCCGCCCTCGACCATCAGGAAAAAGCCGTTTTTCTTTTTTTCCAAAATCTCCAGGGACTTCTTCGTCAGGGTCTCGAGGTTGGGAATCGTCGCGATCGCGTTCCGTTCCTGGACCATCGGAAAGACCGAGGCGCTGAACAGGCCCAGGACCTTGCTGTGCTCGGCGATCTCCAGGCCCGCCAGCTGCTCGGCGGTGCAGACGAAGGTCATGCCCTTGGCGCTGGCCGCGGCGATCAGGTCCTTTTGGTCGCCGCGCTTGCTGAGGCCGTCGATCGCGGGGTCCATGCCGACGCACTCCGGTAGATCCGAGGCCTTCATCGGGGTCTGCGTCTTCTCGAAGCGGTACTTCGGGATCAGGTTGGCGATCCCGCCGCTCAGCAGCACCTCGATGTCGTGTTTTTCGATCATGTCCTCGGCGATCTCGTTCTCCATGTCGCGGAAGACCTGGTGGGCCGCGAAGCTGCCGGGCGTAGCGTGCGTGATGCGCGTGGTGGAGACGAGGCCGGTCGCCTTCCCCAACTTCTCGGCCTTCTCGAGGACCGTCTCGCAGGGATAGCCGTTGACGTCGATCCCGACCGCCTCGTTCAAGACCTTCTGCCCGCAGGCCATCGCCGTCGCCGCGGCCGCCGAATCGGTGACGATATCGCCGTAGGCCGAGGTGCGCACGAGGCCGTTGGGGTGGTTTTTCAGGAGCTTCTCGAGGGCCAGCTCGGGGTCTTCCGGCTTGCGGAGTTGCCGGTACAGAACAGCCTGGGAGACCTGTTGGACGCCCATGCCGTCGCCGATCATCAAGATGACGCTCTTGACTGCAGGGCGTTCGGGGGCCGCGTGGGTGTCCGGGACCGCCTCGGCAAAGGGCGCGGCGGGGGCCGTGCCGGCCGCCTTGGGCGCGGGGTTCATCTGCCGGGCGCAGACGATGCCCCAAAGGATCAAGGCGAAGACGAGCGGACTGATCTTGCGAAAGGGATGCGACGGAATCGATTCGGACATGGGCCAACCTCGCGGCGAATACCCCCACCCCCGCGCCCTCTATATGCCGGAGAGGGCTGGATCAAGCGAATATCCGCCATTTTCGAAAAATTTTGGAAGAACGGCGCGGGCGACGACTAAAACTTGGTCTGGAGGCGCAGCCGCCATTTTTGGGCGGTTTGCACGCCGTCCTTGGTGTTGGTCGGAAGGACGGAGTAATCGGTCTGCATCTTCAAGTACTGGCCGAGGATGAAGTAGTTCAACCCCGCCTGGAACTCGCCCTTGTCGTTTTGGATGCCTTCCAGGAAGACCATCGAGGCGCGGGCGGCCAGCTCGAGCTTTTTCTTCAGGACGAAATAACCGGCCTGGGCATAGTAGCCGTAGTCATTGGTGGTGGTCAAAGTCGTGTCGCCGGGCTTGCTGTTGCGGTAGAAGAATTCGCCCTGCAGGGCGAGCCCCTTCCACTTAAGCCCCGTCTCGGCGCCGAACTGGGTGACCTTGTCGTTGGTCAGATCCGAGACGAAGTAGTTGCCCGAGGAGCCGAAGTACAGCGCAGGGTCCTCGGTGTAGGCGTAGTCGCCCTCCTCGTAGCCGGCCTGGCCGCGGATGTTGTAGACCGCGCGGCCCGTGTAGACCATGTGGTTGTTGATGTTGAGACTGTTGGTCCCGCTGCCGTTGAAGATACCGACCTGGTACTCGAGTTTCTTGTCGAAGGGCTTGCCGTGGATCATGAGACCAACGTCGCGACCGTTGCGGATCCGCTTGTCGGGGACCCCGTCCTTATCGGAGTCGGTGTCGTGGAAGATCAAAAATTCGTTGGAGGCCAATGAGCGGTCGACGAATTCCTGCGCCGAGCTGGAGATCTGGTGCTGCCGGATCCAGGGCATGGTGAACTGGCCGAAGCGTACCTCGAGGGCCTCGTAGAACTTGTAGTTCATGTAGGCGTCGAGCAGGAGCTCGTCCTTGAACTTCACGAGGTCGATCTGGAATTTATAGGTGAGGTTCTTTCCGGCCAGGTTTCCCGCCCACGAAAGCCGGGCGCGGCGCACGCGGAAGCCGATGTTGTTCTTCCCCTCTTCACGGTCGTACTCGAGGTGGAATTGCGCATAGCCGCTGAAGACGATCTTGTACTTGCCGTCGGGGCTCTGGATGAAGAAGCCCTTGTCGTAGCCCGCGGTCTTCGGCTCTTTCGGTGCCTCGGCCTTGACCTCGGGAGCGGGCGCCGGCGCGGGGGCCGGGGCCTCGGTCTTCTTATCGGCCTTCAGGGTCTTCTGTCCCACGACCGACTGCTTGGCGGTCTTGGGGGTCTCGGGGACGGGCGCCGTCAGGCGCTCGGCCGAAGACGCGGAGGGCTCCTCGACCTTGAATCCCACGACCGAGTCCTTCGCCTGCGCCGCCGTGGCGGCGAGGCAGCTTCCGATGATCATGAGCCCCAGAATTTTGCGTCGCAACATAGACCCGTCTCCTTTTCCAAGCGGCCTAATCCTTTTTGGGTTTGACGAATATTCGACGGGTGGAAGAAAAAATTGCGAACTTTGTCGGTGACATTGGGGTGAACTCCTCCCCGCGACCGCCGCTTTTCATTTCATGAAATTTCCGTTTTTGCGCGCCCCTGGAGACCTCACCAAAGCCCTCATTAAAAACATTAATATATTCATATAGTTAAATATATAGTCCCTTGTACTTTCCCTGGCATCTCCCCTGCAATTCTCCAGGGCACGGGAGGCCAGACGCCTCCCCCAAGGAGATCGTCGTGAGCCAAAGCCTGCCCAAAAACACCCTCTATTTAGACCGTTACTTTCCTGTACAAGAGCCTGCCGGCCACCCGCCGTCCGAAAGCTCCTACCTCCCCGAGGAATACGCGGGCTTCGACGCCGAGTACCTGGAGGAGGCGGATTTCGGCATGGGGACCGATGCGGAAGCGGAGGCAGCCGCGGAAGCGGAATTCGGCGAAGAGATCCCGGCGGGCCCCAGCCCCGAGCAGGCGAAAGAGATCGAGTGGCTGGAGAAAAACGGGGAGAAGCTGGCGGAGGCCTACCAAGAGGCCCAAGGGCAATTCGAGGATTTGCAGGACGGGCTCCAAGACCTGGCGCCGGAGGATAAGGCGAAACGCCTGCGCGACATCGAGGACGCCCTTACCGAGATCGAGAGCGACCTCAAGAGCTACCGCGATCACGAGCAAGCCTTGCAAAACAGCGGCTTGGAGGCGGGCGCCGAAATGCCGGAGACCGAGGTCGACAGCGAGGAGCTCGGCGAGGGCCTCGAGGATTTGAAGGAGGGACTGGAGGCGGAGATCCAGAAGGCGGAGCAGGCGGCGGTGGAGGCCGAAGAGCAGGCTGCCAAGGCCGAGGCGCAGGCGGAGGACAACGAAAGGACGAAAGACCAGCTGCTCGACGCCCTGGGTTACCTCAACGGCTCCAAGGGAGAGCGTTACTTCACCGCCAAGGTCTGGGGAAAGAAGCACATCAAGGATTACCACGAGGACGTCACGGAATTCGCGAGCCGCATCATCTCCGAGATGGCGGAGGCCGCGGTCTCCGGCGATTGGGAGGCCGGCGTCGCGGCCTCGATCGACTCCCTGTCCGGCGGCAGCGCGGACAACGCGCTCGCCTTGGTCTACGTGGTCTTGGAGAAGCAGAATCCCGAACTCTTCGAGAAAATCCCCTCGAAAATCCTCGAGGCGATGTCGGACGCGATCCGCCGGGGCAACAGCCCGGGCGACAAGAATATCTATTACATCAATCAAGACGGAAAATACGACGGCCCCAAGGACGACCGCCGTCGCAAGGACATGCACCACGAGAATATCTCTTATGCCGAGGCGGCCGAGCGCCTGCAGGCCTACGCCGAGGCCAAACGCCAGGCCGAGGAGGCCGAGGCCGAGAACTCCCCCGCCGAGGCGGATTCCGACGAGGGCGGTGACGAAGCCGGCCTTTGATCTTAAACCGGGCTTTCGATTAGGATAGGGCCATGCGCCTCTTCGTCGCCCTGGACTTCCCCCTAAGCCTGCGCAAGGCCCTGGCCCCGCTCTTCCGGGAAAAGATCCCCGGCGCCAAGTGGACCTCCCCCGAGCAACTGCACCTCACCCTGCGCTTTTTGGGGGAATGCCCGGACGAGACCTTCGAGGCCCTGCGCTCCGGCCTCCGGGAGATCGCCGCCCCGTCCTTCCCCCTGGCCCTGCAAGGCGTCGGCACCTTCCCCAATCCGCAAAGACCCCGCGTGCTCTGGGCGGGCCTCGAGGCCGGTCCCGAGCTCTACGCCTTGCAAAATCAGGTCGAGGCACTCGCGCAGGCCCTCGGCCTTCCGCCCGAGACCAAGGCCTTCTCGCCCCATCTCACCTTGGCGCGCTTGAAATTCCCCGCGCCGGCCGAGACCGCCCGCTTCTTGATGAAGTTCCACGGACTGCGCAGCCCGGCCTTCCAGGTCGAGGAGTTTCACTTGTACTCGAGCCGGCTTTCCCCTAAAGCTGCGGAGCACCGCAAGGAGGCCAGCTTCCCCTTGCGCCAGGGGTCGTCGTCATGAAGTCCTTCCGCAAAGAGATCTGGATGAACGTCCCGACCCGCCGGGCCTTCGTCAACATCACCCCGCAGGTCGAGGCCGCGCTGCGCGAGAGCGGGATCCGCGAGGGCCTGCTCTTGGTCAACGCCATGCATATCAGCGCCTCGGTCTTCGTCAACGACGACGAGACGGGGCTGCACCACGACTTTGAGGTATTTCTGGAAAGACTGGCGCCGCACGCGCCCGTCTCGCAGTACCGCCACAACGACACCGGCGAGGACAACGCCGACGCCCACATCAAGCGCCAGATCATGGGCCGCGAGGTGGTCTGCGCGGTAACGGAGGGACGCCTCGACTTCGGTCCCTGGGAGCAGATCTTTTATGGAGAATTCGACGGGCGCCGCAAGAAGCGGGTCTTGGTCAAGATCCTCGGCGAATAAGCGACGCCCCTGGCGCCGCCGCCTCGCCGCATTGGCGCTCCTGATCGCCGCCGTCTTGGCCTACCAGGCCTGGCGCACCGTCTCTTACGCCGAGTCCCTGATGCCGCCCCCTGCCGCCGACATCGCCATCGTCCTGGGCGCCCGCAGCGCGGGCCCGGAGCCCCTGCCCTTCTTCCGGGAGCGCATCGAGTACGCGATCCGCCTCTATCAGGAAGGCAAGGTGCGCAAGCTCCTCTTCACGGGCGCGCCCGGCGAGCCGCCCCAGGCGATCGTCGCCCGCGACTACGCCCTGGCGCGCGGGGTGCCCGAGGACGCGATGCTCCTCGAGACGCGCTCGCGGATCACGATCGAAAACCTGCGCTACGCGAAGGAGCTGCTGCCCAATCCGGGCGATTTCGTCCTGATCGTCAGCGACCCCCTGCACCTGCGGCGGGCGATGCGGATGGCGCAGGACGTGGGCTTGAACGCGATCCCCGCGGCGGTGCCCGAGACGCGCGTACGAGGTTTCTGGAGCCGCGCGAAGATGACGCTGCGGGAGTCGGGGGCCTACGTGAAGTATTGGATTTTGCGCAGGCTGTAGGGGCGAACCTTGTGTTCGCCCCTACGATCTCCGCCCCAAAAAATACAGGCCCGCATAGACCTTCGGGTCCACCCGGCAACCCTCCCGCCGCTTGGCCTCCAGCCAGGCCTCGACCTCTCCCGCCGGCACCTCGTGCACGAGGATCGTCTCCGTCGCGTCGCCCCCGCCCTCCCCCACCCGCTTCAGGTCGCGGGCGAGGAAGATCGTGATCGCCTCGGGGCTTAGGCCCGCGGAGGGCGGCCCCTCCGACAGAAATTCCAAAACCCCCGCCTCGTAGCCCGTCTCTTCCAAGAGTTCGCGCCGGGCCGCGGTAGCCAGGTCTTCGCCATGCCCCGCGCCGTCGCCCACCAAGCCCGCGGGAAACTCGATCACCGGGGCGCCGACCGGGATGCGGTACTGCTCGACCAGCAGGACCTTCCCCTCGGGGGTCCTCGCCACCAGCATCACCACGCCGGTGCAATTCACCCGCTCCACCCACTCCCAGCCTTGGCCCTCCTTCAATTGAAGGAAACGGCCTCGGTACAATACGCCGGCATCGCTCATGATTTTTCCTTGGTTAGCGTTGGCCCGCGGACTATATAGCCCGCGATGTTTCTCGACAGCTTATCGCACGGATGCAAAATGCTCGTCCACCCCTCGGTCGCCCTCGCCACGCTGCTGTGGATGACCGCGCAGATCCTCTACCTGCGACTGATCCGCTGGTCCACCGGGCAAAAGGAGATGGACGAGGCCTTCTCGGCGGGCTGCCTGACCCAAATTGTCGGGGTCCTCTTTCAGGCCCTGGCCTTGGGCCTGCTCTTGCTGTGGACCCTGCCCGTCCTGTTGGGCCTCGAGCCCCGCGCCTCCTGGGCCGCCGTCGAGGGCTTCGCGATGCTGGCGACCCGCGCCGGCCTCATCGCCGCCCTCGCCATCGCCCTGCTCTCCTTCCTGCCCTGGCTCGGAAATTTCCTAGCCGGCTCTCCGGGGCTAGAGGTCCTAGTCGGCGGCGGCATCCTGTTTCGCCTGCTCTCCCATCCCTACCTCGAGGCGCGGCTCGGCCGCAAAATCCCCGCCGAAGCCCTCTATCCGGGCCTCTGGGAAAGCCTCGGCTATTTGGCCCTCGCCTTCCTCGCCGGGCGCCTGCTGATGCTGGCCACGCTCAAGCTGCGTCCGGCCGCCGGGCAGCCGCCCAACGCCTTCACCCGCCTCTGGGGCCCCAGCCTTGATACGCTGGTCGGGATTGTGGTTCTATATATGTACGCCCAGTCCGTCGCCTTGCGCCTGCATCCGGGGCCCTGAGGTCCGCGATGACCGTCCAGGACTTGATCGAAAACTACAAGCGCTCCCACACGCATCCCTTCAACCACGCGATGCATGCGATCGGGATCCCGATGATCCTCGTCAGCCTTGCTTGGATTTTCTTCGATTGGAAGGTCGGACTGATCCTGTTCGGCGTAGGCTGGGCCTTCCAATTCCTCGGCCATGCGGTGGAAGGCAAGCCGCCCGCCTTCTTCTCCAACCCCGCCTATCTCTTGATCGGGCCGATCTGGCTGGCCAAGAAGCTAGGCGGCCTCTTCTCCAAGCCCAAGCCCGCGGACACCGATTGGAAAGCCCGAGGCTAATCCCGAGAAATTCCTTCAAAATTATCGCGTTCTGGCGTAGAGCAGGCGACTGCTTCCAGAGGAGCCTATGAAACACACGGTCAACCCCAAATCCAGCGCCACCACCCGCGGCATCCAGGTCGACGTCGAGAGCGAGTTCGATCCCGAGCGCAGCGATCCCGGCAACGGCTATTATTTCTTCGTCTACCACGTGAAGATCCGCAACCACGGCGACTCCGCGGCCCAGCTGATCAGCCGGCACTGGATCATCACCGACGGCGACGGCCAAGTGGAAGAGGTGCAGGGCCCCGGCGTGGTCGGCGAACAGCCGCGCCTCGAGCCCGGGGAGTCCTTCGAGTACTCCAGCGCCTGTCCCTTGAAGACCCCTACCGGCAACATGCGGGGCACCTACCAAATGGTCTCCGAGACCGGCGAAAAATTCGACGCCGAGATCGCCCGCTTCGAGCTGGCGCCCGGATACACGCTGCACTGAATCGTGCTAAAATGATTTTATGGTGAAAATCGACCTGCAATACCAAGGCGATCTTCGAGTCGCGGCCGAACATGCCCCCTCCGGCACGCGGCTGCACACCGACGCCCCGGTCGATAACCAGGGCAAGGGCGAGAGCTTCTCTCCCACCGACTTGGTGGCGACGGGGCTGGGCTCCTGCATGGCGACGATCATGGGCATCGTCTCGCGCAAGCACGGCATCGACTTGAAGGGAATGGAGATCCGCGTCGAGAAGATCATGTCGCAGGAGGGGCCACGGCGCATCGCCGCGCTTGAGGTCGATTTCCAAATCCCCCTTAGGCCCGACGACGAGAAGGTCCGCTTGCTGGAAGAGGCCGCCCATACCTGCCCGGTCGCGCTCTCGATCCACCCCGACATCCAAGTGCGGACCCGCTTCCGCTGGGGAAACGACGCGCCGTCCGAGCGAGGTTGAGCGAAGGCGGGATTTTCCTGGTAAAAATAGGCCCGTCGCTGCGCCGGCTATCGGCCGCGCAGGCGCAACGCGCGCCACTCCGCCTCTTCCATTTGACGCTCGAGGGCGCAGGGCCGGAAGGCCCGCAAGACCTCCGCGAGCTCGCCGGACAAGATCCCCGACAGCACGATCCGCCCTCCCGGCTTCAAGCGCGCTAAGATCGCGTCTCCCAGCGCGATCAAAGTGGGACTGAGGATGTTCGCGACGATGACGTCGTAGCGCCCTTCCGTCTCGCCCGGCTCGGCCGCGAGGGCGATGCCGGCCGTCCCGTTGAGGCGGAAATTCTCCGCGGCGTTCTCCCGCGCCTCCGGCAGGATCTCCACGGCCGTCACCGCCGCGGCGCCGAGCTTTTGCGCCAGGATGGAGAGGATGCCGGTCCCGGCGCCCAGGTCCAGGAAGGAAGCGCCCCTCAGGTCGATCTCTCCGAGCAATGCCGCCGCCAACCGCGTCGTGGGATGGGCCCCGCTGCCGAAGGCGGGGCCGCCGCGCAGCAGGATCTCCCGCCCGAGCAAGGAAACGGAGACCGGCTCGGCGCCGGAATCCCTTGCCGCCGGTAGGCGGATGCGCGTCTCGCCCTCCCAGCGCAGGGCCGGGGCGTGGCGCTCCAGGTCGCGGCGCAGCTCGGCCAGCGGATAATCCGCGTCAAAGTAAGCGCGGGCGGCGAGGCGCCCAGCCTCGGGGGAGAATTCCAGGCCCAGGCAGGGGTGCCGATAAATCCGGCCCCGCACCTCGCCCTCGATTTCGGGCGCAAGATGCAACCGAACGATACAGTAGTCGCGCATCGGGAGAGCGAAACACGGAAGAAAGGGGATCTCAAGTCGTTTTCAGGAAACCAACTGATTTTGTTCCCAAACCCTATTCGGCATCGAAACGCAGGATCTCGATAATATTGGCGACGCCGTCCGCCTCTTCTCTTAGGCCCATGCGGCGATAGGTGAGCTCGAGACCGCGTAGGGCGTCGATGTCCTCCGGGACGGCGCTGTTGATCCGACGAAAGGCCACCTCGGCCTCGCCGTATTGTTTGGCCTGGAAGCGCTCCCAGGCCCGCATCCGGAGATTGGTCAGGCCGCTCACCTCGGTCGGATGCAGGGCATGGGCCCGCCGGTAGTGCTCGAGGGTGGCGCCGAAATCGCCCTGTCGCTGGGCGGCCTGCGCGAGAAAGAGATCCGCGCGGGGGCTCCGCGGCAGGATGTCCCGCGCGCGCAGAAAAGTCTGGCGGGCCGTGGCCAAGTCTCCTCCCTCGAGCAAATCCTTTCCGAGATTGAGCAGGTGCAGGCCCATCAAGGCGTGAGCCCCCAGCGGCTTCGCCTCCGGCTCGATGGCGCGGTGGCGGTAAGGCATCGCCGAGGCGACGCCGAAATCCAAGATGCTCTCGATGGCCGCGCCTTCCCGTCCCAAGAGGTAGACGTGGCGCGGCAGCAGCCCGATTTGCAAGGCCCTCCCGGTCTGCGCGGCCAAGTGGGCGAAGAGCAGGGAAAGCGTGACGCAGTTGCCGTCGCCGTGGAGCAGCAGGTGCGAGAGGTAGCGGCCGTTGGGATTGTTTTCGTCGACCCGGTTGAAGCCGCGCTCGCGGAGAAAACTCCGGACCAAGGAGAGATCCAAATAGTAGTCCGCAAGCTCCGGATTGTCGCGCACCCGGTTCTTGATCCGGATCTCGCCGTTCTTCATCGCGGAGACGTCCGAGATGCCGATGGAGCGCAGCCGCTGTTGAAGTTGCAGAAAGCCCGCCATCCCCTTGGGCACCAGCTCGTTCTGCCAATTACGGAACAGCTCCCAGCGGGTCGCGATGGGGCTGCGCTCGCGCCCCTCGGCCAGGTAGCTCCAAAAATCCCGCTCCAAATCCCTCAAAACCTCCCGGGCCCGGGCGACCTCCTCGGCCTTCAGGCCGGGACGCAGGCCTTCGGCCTCGAGGGCCAAGGCCAAGTGGGCCATTTGCCCACGCTCGTGAAGCCCTTTCAACAGACGGTCGACGCCGGAGGCGGGGCTCTCGCGGAAGTCCCGCAGCATGGCCTCGCCCTCTTGTTCCGGCGGCCGCTCGCCGACCCGCGAAGCCATGGGCTCGGGCGCGACGCGGCGACCGCGAGGGGAGCGGGCGCGCTCCGGCTTCAGCTCGGACATGGCGAGGATCCAGCCGCCGGGCGGCGTCAGGTCCCCACCCTCGGCCAGGGCCGGACGCGGTCCGAGGCCTTCCAGACTCAAGGTGGCGCCCAAAGCGGGACGGTTTCGCAATTCGGTCATCCGCGAACGGACTTCCAGCTCGCGGATCGAGGCCGCGTAGCGCGGCCCCAGCGCCGAGGCGGCGAGCCGCCCGCCGACGTGGAATTGCAGCAGGGTCGCGAAGGAGTCGAAGAGCCGCGAGGCCGGATCGCCCGCGGGGCGCCAGCCGAGCCTCTCCTCGATCAGGTGGTCGGCGTAGACGCCGCCCAGCATGCCGGCCTGGGCGAAGAGCGGACGCGAGACCCGCGTGAAAGGCGCGAGCCGCGCGGCCTCCGCGCCGAAGGGCGCGATGCCGTGGACGCGATGGAAGAGCGCGTTGGAGGCCGCCCCGCCGGCCTTGAGCAGACCGAGCATTAAGGCCGTGGAGGCCAACTCGCGGGTCAGGGTGGCGCGGTCCCAGGCGAGCGGCGTCTCGGAGCTCGCCGCGTGCAGGGCCCGGGTCGTCATCCAGAAGGCCGGGACCTCCGCCGCCCAGGCGGCGGTGCCCGCGCTAAACGAGGCACCGGCGCCGCGCGTGAAAAAATTGGCCGTGCGCGCCGACGCCAGGCGCGACAAGACGCCCAGGCGCACCGCGCCGGCGACCAGGCTGCCGACGCCCATGCCGGCGATCATCGCGGGATCGGCGGCCTGCCGCGCGAAGCCGCGGGAGAGATGCTCGAAGCGCGCGCCGAAGGCGCCCTCCCCGCGCAGCGCCCGGGCCTCGGTTTCGGCTCGGGCGCGGGTAGCCGCGTCGATCCGAGTCCCGAGGGGGCCCGAGGTCCGGGAGAGAAAGTCGTAGAGCAGGATCGCCGTACCCGGCTCGCCGGAGCGGGCGGCGCTGCCCGCCATGGCGCTGAGCGCCTCGCCGAACAAGGCGGGATCGGATTCCTCGGAGAGGGCCAGAAACTCCTCGACCCGGGCGCCGAGGCGCCGCCGGAGCGCCGCCTGCTGGGCGAGGTCCAACTGCGAAAAGGCGGCGCGCAAAGACAGATCGCGGCCCTCCAGGCAGGGACGCGCCCAGTGGCGCAGGGCGGAGGCGGTGTTGTCGAGGTTCGGGTCGGGGTGCTCCGCGGCGAGCGTTTGCAAAATTCCGGCTAAGGCCCGAGAGGCCGAAAAGCCGGTCTCGGGCGACGCCGCGCGGCGGAGGCTCCCTACCCGGAGCGCTGGGGACGTCATGAGAAAATTCCCTATATTTCCAAGGTTTATCGCATAGAAACGCAAATAGTTGTGAGGGAATATTCCACGGGGGTTTTTGCACAACTTTTCACTGGCCTCACCGAGAAGAGTGGCTGTAATTCCTTATCTGAACGGCTTGGGGGATCGACAACCATTGGCTTAATGGAAGAGGGGCACATGACCTTAAGCCGGCTCGCAACGGTGTCGACGGATGCAGGTGCATCCTTCGACCGGAAACAACCCAAGCTTCACCGGGACCCCCTCGGCAAGACCCTGCTCAACGTCCTGCTGGGCGGCGAAGCGGCCCGTGCCGACTTCGAGACTCGCCTCTCCCCCGCCGCGCGCGGCGCCTGGGAGGCCCTCGCCACCGAATCCAATCCGGACCTATTCTTCGAGGGCCTAATATCCTTGGCTCAAGGCCTGCAAGAGCGACAACCTCAGGAGGCGGCTCGACTCTATGCAGTGACCGCGGAGTTCCTGTCGGAATCCCGAGGAAGCCTGAAAGGCTTTGGAGACAAGGCCCGAGCGCATTTGCAGGCCGTGAGCGGCCGGGGCGGCTTGGGCCCGCGCGCCGAGCTCTTGCTCTCCAGGCTGATTCACGAGGCCACCGACCCCGCCGCCCTCTTCGCCATGGGCCTGGGTACCCAGGCCTTCCGCTGGGGCCGGGTTTGGACGGCCCTGCGCCTCGGAAAATGCGGTGTGGCGACCCGGGCCGTCGCCAACGGCGCCGGCTTCTTTCTCGAAACGGCGGCCTTCACCCTGGGCTACAAAGGCGCGGCGACCGCCCTCGGCCGGTCGCAGGATTTCGCCCCGGGCACCCTGGCCAGGGACTGGGCCTCTAACGCCCTCTTCCTCGGCCCCCTCAAGGCCATGGGAGCGGCGAGCCGCTGGGGACTCAGCCATACCCTCGGACGGCCCCGACTGGCCGCACTGACCCAAGAGCTCGGCATCCATGGCCTGCTCGCCGCCGCCTTGCCGCAGGGCGGGATGCTTTCGGGCATCCTGATCGCACAGGAATTGCAACAGCGCTTCGGGCTGCGCGAGGCGCAGGACACCTCGGCGCGCTTCGCCGATGCCTTTGCCACCTTGCTGCAGCTCCACGCCGGAAACGGTTTGTTCGCCGCCGCCTTGGGGCCCGGATTTCAACGCAGTCAAGCGGAGGCCGACGGGGCCTATCGGAGTTGGCGCGGGCCCGGGGGAGGATCCAAGGCCGCGCAAGAGAGCATCTTCGATGCCTACTCCGGGGACGACGCTCCCACGCTTCCCTATTCCCGCCCCGCCTACGCGGGGGGGAGGCCCTACCGAGATGCGCCGGAACGCCCCCAAGTCTTGATGATGGCGGGCGAGAATACCGGCGGACCCAAGCACCGCTGGACCGTCGAGGATTTCGAGAATCTCGGCAAGTTCCGGTTCGGTCTCAACGTCATCGAGTCCGAAGCCATCGCCTCGACTATCCATCCCGACCAACGGCACATGATGCTCTTCTCCCGTCTTCTGCAGAAGGTCGAATTTCCCGACCGCGAGACACGGACCCACGCCTTTTGCCGACTGGGACACATCATGAAGCATTCCAACGAAGGGGGCGAGGCCGGAGGCTACGTCAATTGGCTGACGCGCAAGGTCTTCAACAGCTACCTCGAGAGACAACCGGTGTCGCAAGCCTCGGCGCTGCTTCAATTCCTGGTCGAGGGCGGCCGGCTGCACGACTACGAAAAGCTGCTCGCCGATTCCGTACCGCCGGCCCGCTTGGCCATGGTGCCGCCCTGGATCCTCGAGTCGCAACGCGCAAAGTACCCTTCCTACCAGCGCATTCGTCAACTGAAGATACCCGACGAGGCCAAGCGAATCCTCTTCCGTTGGGTCTACACCCAAGCCAAGGCGAAACAATCCGAGCCGCATTTCCTTCCCGAGGATTCGTTTATCGACCGCATCGGAGAGGCGCTGTTTTTTCCGGGTTACGGCGAACTGATCGGCCGGGCGCTGCGAGTGGCGGAGGCGAGCCCCCTTCCCTTCTATCGCCTGCAGCGGCTTTACGGCATCCTGAAAAAAACCGACGCCCTCACCGGCTCAAAACTGATGGAACTGGGGGATCCCAACTTTCAGTTGGTGGGGAGCAAGGTCCCGAAGCTGCCGGTGCCGATTCTTTGGAAAAACCGCCCCTCACAATTCAACGCCTATTTGGGAGAGGAAGCGCCCTTGGATCTCTTGGCGGAGCTTCAGCATCGCATGCCGGCCCTGCTCGATCCCAAGCAGGCCGAGGCGCGCAGGGCGGCGCGGATGAAACTTTTCGAGTCGATCGAGGCGGCCCATTCCCGGCTGAATCTGGAAGATCCCGCCTTTTGGGCCTACGCCTTCAAGCTATTGGGCGACGCCTATTCGCGGCGCATTGCAGCGGACATCGAGGCGGGAAAGTTCGAACTGCGGGTGCTCGAAGTCCCTGAATTCGTCCGTCGTTGCCGGGAGATGGACCTGGAGGATGCGGTCGACGACAACGCTTTTTTCCTGCACAGCGGGGTCACCGGCGGCAAGCCGCTTATGATGATAAAGAAAGTCGCGATCGATCATTACTCCTTCCAAGTTCGGGGCGACCCAATTTTCGCCGCCTTGGGCAAGATCGTTCACGAATATCAGCACTTTCTGGATATCGACCCAGCCCAAAACCGCACCCAACCGGTGGTCTACGTGCAGGAAATGCGCGCCCACCTCCGCGAGGCCCTCTGGCGCGCCCAATACGGCGACACCACGAAGCTCGCCTCCTTCCACCGAGACGGCAACAGCGGACTCGCCCTGCACTGGCGGGACAAGTTCGAGTCGCTCTACGGACACCATTTTAAGCGGGATTGAAGGTCACCTCGACGCCGCCCATGAAGATCTTGTCGCCGGGGCGGATGGGGAAGATCGACTTCATCATGTCGGCCTTGCCGCGGGAGGACCATACCATCTTGCCGTCGCGCCACACCTGCGTGCCGTTGGAGGAGACGGAATCTTCGATGAAGGTGGTTCCGTCCGCGCGGAAGATGCGCACGTGCTTG
Organism: Deltaproteobacteria bacterium PRO3; assembly: GCA_030263375.1. Classification (NCBI taxonomy): domain Bacteria; class Deltaproteobacteria; species Deltaproteobacteria bacterium PRO3. The sequence continues at coordinate 7,167 of SZOV01000007.1, read as the reverse complement.
CCCGAGACCCCCTCCGTTCCATTTTCTCCCATGAAGGCCTCCCGCCCGAGAAGCACCTGGGTCTGGTTGGGATCCATGCGATAGACCCACTTGCCTTCGGTTCCGGAAAGCCCTTGGACTTGGCTTTGCACCACTTTGGGGGTCTGCGGAGGCGGCGGAGGGACCTTCGGCGAAGGCGGGAGCACGTTCGGGGAAGGCGGAGGGACGGGTGTCCCCGGAGCCTTCGGCAACTCGGGATTCGGCAGGCCCCGCGAGGCGCGGTAGTCGCGGATCGGCTTCAGCATATGGAGCGCCGGCGTGATATCGACATACTGCCCGTTGAAATCCGGCCGGTACTCCGCGGGCAGCTTGTAGCTCTGCTCGGCGTACTCCAAGGGCTTCGAGGTGATGATCCCGGAATCGATGACCTCGTCGTAGACGCCGTAAGAATTCACCTTGGAATCCGTGTAGCGAATCGACTTCACCCAGGTGCGCCCCTGGGCGTCCTCGGCCATGGTCCAGACCACCGGGCGTTTTCGGCCGCTGCCTTTCTCGACGAGATAGCCGCCCTGAAATTCGCGACAGGTGATCTTGCCCAAAAGCGTGTGCGTCTCCGTGTAGGTCTTAGCGGGGCCTTGGGCGAAGTCGGGAATGAAGCCCTCCGGATAGGTCAGGTTGGCTAACTTGGGGACGATCGTCGGATCGCTGGCGCCTGAATAAACCCCGGCCTTGAAGGCCGATCCTGGCTGAAGCGCTCCGATATTCGTCATGCCGACATTGGAGGGAAACATCACTTCCTTGCCGAACCCCGCCAACATGGTGCCCTGAGCGTCCTGATTGAGCAGCGGGCTGCCGACGTCGATGTATTTGTCGAACTCCGCGTCGGTCATCCGGACCTTGGTGACCCCGCCGGCCGCCTCTTCCAGCTTTTGGAAATGCGCGGCAAGCTCGGGGATGGGCTGGGTCTCTTGGGTATAGTGCTTCCCCACGCCCTTCGCGTATCTCCCTCCTAAAATGTAAGGCGAGGCCCTCCATCCGCCGTCCGAATTGGATTTGTAGAAAAAGCGCCGTTTCAGGACGGTCTGCCCGTTTTCCTTCACGGGCACCAAGGCCAAGACATGGGGCCGGACATCGCCACGCTCGTCGACCGTCTCGATGACGCGGCTTAAGTAAAAAGTCTGGTCCCCGACGGTGACCTTGGTGACGGGACGCAGAGTGGGGTCGTGCAGGATCTCTTTGACGTGCGGGCGTTTGTTCAATCTATCCAGGCCCGCCAGCTCGTCCTGGGTGAGCAGGTTTTCCGGCGGAAGGGACTTGAAGTCGATGTCGTTCTCCGGCTTGATCGCCTCGACCTTGGGTGCCTTTTTCGCGCCGGGCGGCAAAGGCGGCGGCTTCAGGCGAACCCCCGACTCCTTCACGCCTCCTTCGGGTCCCGGTTTAACCGGATCCGAGCCCCCGGCCTTGGGGTCGTGGAAGTAGACGTGCACCGTGGCGTTGTCCGCCTTGTAGTGATCCACGACCTTCTCGCCCGGTTCCGGCGTCAGGGTTTTATAGATATTCCCCTTGTTATCGACATAAGCGATTTCGCCGTCCGACCGCACGATCGGGAGCCGCTTGCCCGGGGGAAGCTCGGCCATGGCGTCCTCGAGGTCCGCCATGCGCTCGAGGGTGCCGTCCATGATGCGGTCCGAGGCCTCCTTCGCCGACTTCGATTCATGGGCGAGCTTCGCCAGGTCGGCGGTGGCGTTCGCGTCGCCGACGCCGTCGGAGAACATGACGATCTTATCGCCGGGCTCGAGGCGGAACTTCTGCACGATCGGCTTGGGATCGCCGCTGGTGCCCAGCCCGCCGCTGACGATGTTCGCATAGGGGTGCGCGCGGATTTCCATCTCCATCCGCTCCGGGTCCTTCCCATATTTTTGAATCGCGTCGTAGAAGGGACGAAGCTTCGGGTAAAAGTTCATGTAGGCCTCGACGGCATCGCCTTTCAACTCGCCCGACATGACCTTCTTGTAGAAATCGTGCAGAAGGGATTGATCCGCGGTGCGATGTTTGACCTTGCCATCCTTGCCGACGACGATGGCGCCCGCATCACCGACGTGGGCCAGGTAGACGTCGTGGCTGCCGTCGGGGTTCTTGACGACCAGGTGAACCACGCCGACCGCGCCGGGCTTCTCGTCTTTCGACGCTTGACGGTAAACGTCCGAGGCCTTCACCGCCCGGTCGCCCTCGAGCAAGGCCTTGGTCAGCAACTCCTCGGGGGGCATCTTGCCCTGATTCTCGGAGATATACTTGGCAATGGCCTCACCGGAGATGCGGCTGGCGGCGTCCCCGCCCTTGTGTCCGCCCATGCCGTCCAGGACGACGGCGAAGTTGTCGCCCTGCACCACGGCGTCCTCGTTCTTCTCTTTGTAGCCGATGCCCTCGTGGGTCTTGCCGGCGGAGGTGCCGTAGACCTCCGTCGCCTCTTTCTTGCCGACTTCCCCGCGCCTCGGGGCGCCGGGGGCGTTGTCGGCCCAGACGCCCTGAATCTCGCCGGGCGCGCCGGGCTTCGGCTTGGGCGCCGCGATCTCCGCGCCGGGCATCGCGATTTTCAGGCCCCTCGGGCTGCCTTCCACCAACCTTCCCTGGGCGTCCAATTTCAAGCCGAGGCGCGCGGCCTCCTGCGGGGTGACGCTGAAGCTGACGGTCTTGACCGGCGAATCGGGGCGAAGGTCCGGCCGAATTTCCACGACCATGAAGAGCTTGCCTCCGGAGTTTCCGGGCAGGGGCTCCAAGCGCGTCACGCTGCCGATCAACTTGCCCGGCACCAAGCCTTCGGTGACGGGAGCGCCCTCGAGTTGGTAGGCCTGCCCGGCGCCGTCCTTGAGGTCCACCGGCCCGCGTCGCGCCGGCAGGGGCGGCGGTTGGGGACGCGCTCGCGTCTGGACAACGGGATTGGGATTGGCGTCCGCCGCGAGGGCCACGGGCTGGGGCAGAATTTCGCCGAAGGAGAGATAGGGCTCCTTGGGTCCCGGCTGAAGCGTCCCGTCCGGGCGCAGTTTGATATTCAAGGCGGCGGCCTCGGCGGGAGTCATCTCGAGGGTGATGCTCCCCTCTTCGGCCCCCATGCCGCGTCGGGTGCGCACATCAAATCGGACCTTGCCTTGCGGGTCGTTCGGCACGCGCGAGGCGGAGGCGATGCGGCCGAGGTACTGCGTCCCCATCTCCGTCCAACCCTGCTGCCAGGGGCTGACGGTAAAGGAACGCCCGCCCAAATCGATCACGGGACCGCCATGCGGACCGGCCTGCAGGACCGCGGCATTGCTGGGAGCCGCCGGCGGCGGAGGCACGGGAGGGGCCTGCGGGGCCGCTTGAGCCGGCTCCCTCAACTGGAAGGTGGCGCCGTTGATGACGAAGTATTCCCCGTCTTTAATGGGATAGTATTTCGGCATGCGGCCGCCCATCACGTAGACCCCGTTGGTGCTGACCTTGGACGCGTCGCCCATCGGCCCGTCGACCAAGTACCACTTTCCGTCGGCCTGGTTGCGCACGATGGTGGCGTGGACGCCGGAGACGTTCGAGTCGGTGAATTGCAGATCGCCCTGCCCCCTCCCGATGACGAAGGGAGAGCCGTCCGCCTTAGGGACGACGGTGCGGGCCTCGCCCACCGGGAGCTTGCCCGAGACGGCGACCGGCAAGGCACCGCCGGAGGCCGCGGTCGGCGCGTAGCCCTGCACGCTGCCGTCCGGCATCTGGTATCGGATCCAGGCGTCCGCCGGCGCCTTGAAAGGCACCACGCTGTCCCCGACTTGGAAGAGGTCGCCGTCCTTGACGGGCTTCCAGTAGCGCCGCGCCACCGGATCCGCCTGGGCCGCGTAAAAATCCATCGAAGGCTTTCCTTCGAAGACGTACCACTGCCCCTTCGGTCCGCGTTGGAAGGTCAACAGAGGGGGGCTGACCTGCCCCATGTATTGGTTGACGACCGGCCGGCCTTGCGGATCGGCCATGACTTGGAAGTAGGTCGTTCCCGCGCTCACCTCCAGCGGCGGATGGTTCGCGACGACGGAGCCGCCGCGCGGACCGGCATCGGCCGCGACGCCGACGTTCGCCGGGCTTCCGACGGCATACTGCTTGACCACGATGCCGTGGTTGGGCACCTCGACGACCTGAGTGCCCTTGGCGTCGAATTTGACGCCCAGACGTTGGGCCTCCGCCTTGCTCAAATATACCTTGGTATTCGCCGTGACGGCCCCGCTGGAGGGATCGGTGACGCGGTAGACCAGCTCGACCCCGTCGCCGTGGACCTTGGACCCCTCTTTCGAGAAAGTCCCCACGAAGCCGTCGACCACCCGGCCTCCCTGATAGTCCCGCGTCTCTAGGGGACGTATCGCCGTGACGACACCGTTGTGCTCCAGGCGCACTGGGTTGTCCCGAGTGGCGGGAGATAGATCGACGGAGGGCTTGGAGGACGAGAGGAATCTCCGGACCACGGGGATGGCCAAGAGGGTGCCGATCCCGACGATCATCGCGATCTCGACCGGGCCGATATTGGGTCCCGCGCGCATCACGCCGTCGGCGGCGCGGGCGGTCTCGGGAGCGACCAGGGCGAGGAGTCCCATCAGCAGGCCCGTGCCGGTGGCCCAGGTGCCGGTATTGCTGTCGCGTCCCGAGCCCTTGGGACCCTGGCTGTCGGGTCCCTTCTCGACGTAAAGGGGGCGTACGAAACCAGCGACGTCCTTGTCGGAGAGATTTTTTCCGTATTCCAGCGGGCCGCGGAGGGCCCCATCGAGGAGGTTCAGCCGTTCCAGCGCCTCGAGATATTCGGGACTGTCCTTTTCGCCCTTCAAGATCGTCTCGCGATCGGCCTTCAGCTGGGCGGCCAGCTCGGGTTCGCTGGCTTCCAGCCGCTTTTCGATGGCGGCTAAGGGTTCGAGCGCTTTATTGGGATCCGCGTCCTTGGCGCCGAGACGGGCGGTAAGACTCTCCGGATCGGAATTATGCGCGGCCTTCCGGACCTCGGTACCCGTATCCGATTTCGCCTTGGGACGGAAGGGAATGACGTCAGCGCCCTTCCCTTCCTTGGCGCCGGGCGCGGGACCCGCGGATTTGTCGTAGACCTCTTGCGAGGCCTTGGCGAATTCGGCGAAACCGGCCTCGCTCATGAAGACCACCGGCTGTCGGAAGCGCGGATCGCCGTGATTCAGCGCAAGGACGTCGCCCAACCTTTCAATCGCGGCCTTAAACTGAGGGGAATCCATGGGCTCGGTCATGAGGGCCTTGTAGTCGGCGTCGAATTTTTCCAATAGGGCTTGGTGCCCGCCCTCGACGAGGCGCTCGCGGATCATGTTGATCTCGCCGTCCAGGTCCATGTTTTTCAGGCCCGGGCGACCCACCGGCTCGGGGAAAATACGCTCGTAGAGGCCGGTGAGGTAGGCGGCCTTGCGGTTGATCCCCTCGGCATCCGGCGCCTTGGGGGCCTTGGGAATTTGCAAGACCTGCCCGCCGCCGGGTTCGCCCTCGGAATATTTCTTCATTAAGGAGACCATATCGTCGAGACCCTTCTGGATCTCGCCCCGATTGGGGACGTCCGCCGGCAGCTCCGGCGGCTTCGGCATCTCGGGAAGCTTCTCGCCGGGCTCGCGGTGCGTGACCTGCGCCAAGTAGTCGGAGGCCTCCTGGCGGAATTTCTTGATGGGATCCAAGACCTCGGCCGGAAGGTCCTTGTTTTTATAGACCAGCTTGTGCTCGATCTCGCCCCACTCGTGCATGGCCTCGGTCTTGATCTGGATCTCCACCGGCTTGCCGTTGACCTCGACCACGATGTGCAGGGCACGATAACCGCTGGCCGGGTGGCCGTCGACGAGGCGATGGATGCCGTCTTGGTCCAACTTGGCGTCGATCCAGACCACCCCGTCCTCTTCCTTGATTCCCTTGGACTTCATCTCCGCGGGCGTCATGAGGTCGGCCTCCATCGAGCCGTCCTTCATGTAGGCCTCGCGGATCTTGTACTTCTCTTGGATCCGGGCGATGACCGCCTCGGCGTCGGCGTTGCTGCGCACCACGATGCGGGTACCCGCCACGTCCGTAAGGGGGGCCATGTCCTGCCAGCCGCGGCGGACCAATTTTGGGGCTATGTCGTCGGCGGCCTTCATCCGTCCCTTGGGCGGAAATTCCTGGCTGACGCCCAAGACGGGATCTTTGCCGATCTCCGTGAGGAACCCCATCACGTCTTCGTAAGCGGCCTTATGGTCTTCGACCATCTTCTCGGCGATGGCCTTTTGCCGCGCGCGGTATTCCGTCAACGTGATCTTGCCCGCCTGAAGATCCCGGGCCGCTTCGGCGAAGGGCGTGTCGCCGGCCGCGAGGTGATCGACTTCGGTCTTGAGCTCACCGGTGGTCTCTTCCGGCTTGGAACCCTTGGGACGCACGCCCGAAGGGGTCAGGGCCTGCTTGTCGCCGGCTTGAGCCTTGCCCGGACGGACCGTCTCCTTTTCGGCCGGAGTCAGCTCTTTGGGCGCGGCGGCGCCGGGGCGCACGGTCTCCTTGAACTCCGCGGCCATCTTGTCGCTGGCGGCGGTGAAGGCCTCTTCGGGCTTCTTGCCCTCCTTGAGCGCGGCCTCGAAATGGCCGCGGGCCTGCTCGGCCAATTGCGCGGCCTCTTCCTTGTTGCGGCCGGCGCGCAGCGCTCGGTCGTAGATCTCGGATTCGAGGCGCTGTCCGGTCTGCTGCACCATCGGATCGATCTTGGGACCCTTGGGCTCGACGCGCGGACATTCCTTCAGGACGCGGTCGACCAACAGCATCTTGGCGGCCTTCATGAAATTGGCGTCGCCGTCCAGGCCGTACTCCTTGGCGAAGGCCTCGACGACAGCCTCACGGTTCGTCTTGAACTTGGCCTCGACCGCCGGGTCGCCGCCGCTGGGCAGACCGGCCGCGTCTTGGCTGAGGATCTTGCCCAGGTCCATCTTGAACTTTTCCCGTTTGGCGGGATCGACCTTGGCCTCGAAGCCCTTGGCGAGTTTCAGACCGTAGCCGCGCTGCCGCTCCATGAAGCCCGTCAGCTTGGGATCGGCGGGCGCACCTTGCTTCGGCGCCTCGCCGAAGCGGAGCTCGGTCTCGCGCAGGTTGTCGACGACCAGGCGCGCGAGCAGCTTCATGAAGGCGGGATTCTTGTCCATGCCGTAGCGCTCGGCCAAGGCCTTGGCT
>SZOV01000006.1 GCA_030263375.1 Deltaproteobacteria bacterium PRO3 | reverse complement strand
TGAGTCGAGCAGTCGTCCAGGAGAAATATCCAGCGCCCGAGCCAAACGCTCCAGCGTCTTGAGCGTGCAATCTCTTTTCCCGGACTCCAGGTCGATGAGATTGGGGCGGAATATCCCGGCGCGCTCGGCCAGAGCGGCTTGAGACAGGCCCCGGGCGACTCTATTTGAATTGGAAAACCAAGCCGGAAAATCTCGCTTTGACTAGAGATAAACAATTTGAAACTTTTATTTGCATAACCCCTGACAAAACCGTTTTTAACAGGCTTTTCAATTTATTACATCTAAAGCATGGCCTCCTATTTTATGACGCCTTTACCTGGAAAGCCCTCTCAGACCAACTTCTAGATCGTCTAACCTCACCTCTCCATTTTTGGAGCCATGCATATTTAAAGTAGGCCAAATTAATTTTTATCTCGCTCTTCTATTTGAATTTCAATAAGTTCATTTCAAAAATTGAAATTTGACTCTCCCCCCTCGAGTAAAAAGCTTGATAAAATTTAAAGCGATCGCGTCCATTTTTGCGACATTTATCTTCAATAATTTTGAAGATGCGCATTTTATCTTCAATAGGGGTATTAATTCCGAAAATAATTCCATCCAGATCGTCCAACGAATATTGATATTTTCGATGCTCTTCCAAAGTAAAATCTGTCGCAACTTCGCTAAGTATTAGCCTGTACTCATCTTCATAAGACCAGTCATTTAACTTAGTTGTTATTCCACCATAAAAATCTTCCCAATATTTTTTACGCCATCGATCTTCATTTCTAAAAATTTCATCGCTGCAAATACTTTCTTCTCCAAATTCATTTTTGTACCAAAAAGATTGTAAAGCAGGGATCGGGAGCCTTCCAAGAGATCTAAAAAAATCAATTTGAGGATAATCCTTTGAATAGGTTACTTTATGAAACTGGAAACTGACTTCCTTTCTACTTCTCGCGGACTGGCTCTCTACGCCTTTTAGCTTAATAATAGGTTTGCCATTTAATGATCGTGGCTTAAATTTTAAGCAAACACCTCTATGTCTATCCCCATAATGCCCCCATATGGCCGGATTGTTAATGTTTACTAAAAAGCATGCTGTAAACCAATTTGGATGAACGATTTTTTCGAGCTCCCTAACATAATGTTCAGGAAACAGAAAAAATACCATTTCCTTATTCTGAGGAAGAGGAGTAGACGCTTGATTGTATTTGTTAATTAAGTGAAGTTGGTAATGAAAATTATTTATGGTTGCCCAAATTTGATCTGAGATCTTTCCATCAACCGATGGATTTTGGATTATTTTATTAAATCCCTTTCGTGTTTGAGGATCGATTAGAATTTTCTCGATTAATTTGCGAAATGGAATATTTCCATCACTTTTTCTAATAAACCTCTGATTCTCATAATAGGTGAAGATGGAACATAAAGCGTAGCAATGTAACTGTCGCAAATGCCATATTAACTCATCTCGCCGTACTGGTCTTTTTAGTAAGGACAACATATTAGCATATTGCGCAGTTGCTTTATTCTCGAAAAATTTTTTACATATGGCCTTAAAAGATTCTTTATATTTTTCAGTTGGAAGATCTCTCTCAGTATTAAAAACAGGAATATCTAAAGCACGTATCTCATCCGTTTCCCTGCTAAGGATCAGAAGTGTGCACACTCTTTCCAGGCATAACAAATAGTGTTTTAATAAATTTTTCCAAACTATCTCATCTCCACACCAAAAAATATCCTTAAACCCTTCAATAGGGTCATTGAGCTGGTATGGAGCCGCAAAGAATATTTCCTGATTTTCAAGCTCTTGACGTTTGCCCAACAAAGAATTCAAAGACCTAAATCTATATAAAAATTCCGGCATCCACATTCTCCAATAGAAATTTTAGGGTAAAACCTATTGTAATAGGAAAAGGCTCTCTCCCTTCAAGCAAAGGCAAATTTTCCCACAATACTCCCACAAAATAGGCGAAACTGACCCAATAATGACCTCATAATGTCTTTTCCACCAAGGAAACAACTTTATGAAAAGTCGTTAATAATTTATCAGTTGTTTACTTCCAAAAGGTTTTGCGGGAAATTCCAAATCGAATTTGGAAACAGAAGGTCGTCCCCACCTCCAATGACTAATTTTCCATACCCCTTCCATTAAATACGCATAATTAATAACCCCATGCCCCCACCCATAATCACCGCTTGGCAAAAACTCCCTTTAACCTCTCCCCCCTTCCTATTCCCCGGAGACGAATTCTTATTGCATCCAAAGCACCGCCAAAAAATATCCCTCCTCAAAAACTTCTCCGAATATTGCCGAAGCGAACAACTAGAAGGGAAAAGCTCCAAGCTCCACCTGGGACTTCTCCCGCTCCCCTACTGGGGCGATTTGCAGCGTGCCAAAATATTCCTCTTGATGCTAAATCCCGGACTCGGCCACCTGAATTACTATTCTGAATACAAGATCCCCGCCTGCCGCAAGATGCTCTTAAACAACCTCCGGCAAAAGAACTTGGACAAACGCTATCCCAACGTCTTCCTCAACCCACGCCACTGTTGGGACGGCGGTTACCGATATTGGACCGGGAAGCTCGCTCCCATCCTAAGGACGTTGATGACGAAACGGCAATGCACCTATCAAGAGGCCTTGAGCCTCTTATCTCGCCGATTGGCCTGCGTTCAGCTGGTTCCCTACCATTCGGCCTCCTTTCAAGCCGGGTCTATGGTGTCGAAACTTGCCTCCTCCAGTCTGGCCATGGATTTTGTTCATGACGACCTTCTACCCAAGGCGCGCAAGGAGAAAATTCAGATCATCGTCCTTCGAGGTAACAATTTTTGGAAATTGCGGGAGGAAAGTCAGGTGATCGTCTATCGCAACCACGAATCGCGGGGCGCCTCTCTGTCGCTGAACAGCAGGGGCGGAAAGGCCATATTGCGAAATATCCAAAACTAACGCGGCCGCGAAGGCGGAGACATATTATTAAGTCTATAAAAAGAATGCCTTCCATCCTCCAAATTCCGTCTTCCTTGCTGCGAACAAGATGTCTTACCAGGGCCCCCTATTTTTTAATTCCTAGAATCCCCCCACCATGCTATCCCTCAACAATGCCGGCCAAAATTAGGTCCACCCTAATCTCAGGTCTCTTCCTTCTTCTCCTCCCCTTATCCCTCTGGGCCAACGACGTCTCGGTTGAAGACGCCGCGGAAGAAATTGTCATCACGATGCGGGCCGACCTTTGCCCCGACCCCAAGGACAATCCCGACACCCCGGAGGCCGAAGGGCCCACCGTCGAGCAAGTCCAACAATTCCTCGAAGCCCATCTAGAAAACCTCCACCGAATCTGGAACGCCTGCACCCGGACCTTCCGGATGGGCAAGGGACAACCCCCCAAGCCGGTGCGCTTCATCTTCGACATCCAGGTGATCGAAGACTGCGACCAAGAGCGCGATCCCGATCGGAAACGCATCAAGGTTCATCTCGGCAAGCCGCCGCCCGAATCGCGAAAGAAGGCAGACACCGAAAATCTCTGGATCGAGGAAACCACTTCGAAGAATTTCGCCCATGAGCTCGGGCATTCGATGGGCCTGGGCGAAGAATACCAATACAATGGCGGGCCGACCCGTCAAAACCTGATGGGACGCGGCGAAAACGAGACGGTACTGGCCTACCACATCACCACCATCATCTTCACCAACGCGGGCGATCCCGATCGCGCCGAGGTCGCGCGCCGGGCCACAATGAAGACCTGCCTGCGGATGAAGGACCAAAAATTGGCGCGGAAAATCGCGGCCCAAAACGGCATCACCGACGCCCAATACGACGCCTACAAAGAAATATTCACGGCCAACAACAGCGAAATCCAGCCGGAGGCGCCCAAATGATTCTTCGAAAGATGAAATCATGCGCGGTATTGCTTTGGGCTTGCCTGGCCGCTTGCGGCGGCGGATCCTCGGACTGGCGGGATTCGCCCTACGATCTCGCCGCGGGCGCCACGCTCCAGCAAGTGGCGCTCGACGTCTCCAAGCTCTCCGGCCTCAATTTTTCCATCGACCCCGAATTGCAGGCCCGGCTCGACGCCCAAGCCGTCGACTTGCCGGTGCTGCTGGACCTTAACGTCGGGCAAGTCCTGACCCTGCTCCAAGACATGATGCCGCCTCATGCCGCCTTCCTCTACGAAGAGCAGGCCAATGGAGACTATATCCTGCGACCCTCCTACACCGAGGCGGAAAACCTGCCCCCGTCCGAAACGAAGATCGTCGACTTCGACGCATTCGCCGAGTTGGGCTTTCGAGCCTTGATCAGCGATCCCAGCCTCCCGGATATCTGCGGCGGCGATGAGGATATCCTGGGGCAATTGGGCTCGGGCGGGCCCTTCGAAATATCGACCGCCGTCGTTTCCGACCCCGGCGGCCACGCGCCCTTTATCGGCGCATTCCCGCCCTTCCTCGAGGTCGCCATCGCTGGCAACGCCATCAGCATGTTCGGGGATCCGCCCTGGGTGACGGTCGAGGGGACGATCCAAAACAACGGCAGTTTCACCTGCAGCGGAAGCGGCACGGTGGCCGGTTTCCCCGACGTTCAGGTCGATTTCGTCGGCCAAGCCATGCCAGGGGCCCTCAGCGGAACCCTCACGGTCGGCGCCGACGGCGCCTTGCCCGGCGGAACCTCGGTAATCTATAGCGTCTCGCCTTAAACTTTAATCGATCCTGCAACCCATCGCCTTCCTCAATCGCCGTCGACGTCCTTTCCGTCTTCCGACTCCAGCAGCATCAGCCACGAAGAACACCTGAGGCGGGTGGCCAACGGGACGTGGAAATGACGCGATATTGGCTTGGCAGATTCCGTCATTATTTTGGCAGATTATCATTTTAAAAATGATAATCGCCGTCTCGCATCGGGGCTCATCCACCGTCACCGAGCTTATCCTCCGAAAAAATCTGCGTTTATATATGGTACCTGACTTGGCGCCGGGATTGCTTATGTTTCGGCAAGAGCGATGATCGCTCGGAAACAAACAAGGCTAAGGAGAACTCGCATGAAAAGCATCGCGCTAAACCACGTCACCTTTTCCAAACACCAAGTCGGTCTTTGGACCACGCTGCGAAAATTCTTCCAGGCCGAAACCGATTCCCGCAGCTCGGCCCTGCAGACCAACTTGCAGCAAACGCCGCAGGAGGAATTCGCCTTCTTCAATCATGAATATGAATTGGAAGACTACATCCGTAGCTTTCGGGAGTAAGGGAGCTGGGGGGAAAAGGCGCATGAGGATTTTATTTCCTTCCGCCGGCGCCTTCGTGCCATAAATCCCCCCATGAAAAAATTCCTTCTCCTGGCGCTGGCGATGGGCGCCTGCGGCGCGGATGGGGCCATGGCGCAGGCCCAGCCCAATCCCCCCGTCTCCGGCATCTATCAAAAATTGACCTTGGGCGTGGATCCGTCCCAAGAGTTCGTCACCGGTTATTACGACGACATTTACGAACCGCCCAACCTGGCGAGCAGCGAATGCCGTTTCTACCTCTACGGAAAAAAGACGGGCGACAAATACTCCGTCACGGCTTGGCTGCCTGGGGAGAAAAAAGCCAAGGCGACCTCGGGCCAGCTGACCTTTTATACGGCAAACCCCAACTATCCCAGCGTGCTCCTCAAGCTGGACAAGCTCAGACGGGATTGCACCCAGCTCAACCCCAAGCTGGCGAAGGAAGCAGGCGCCCTGCTAGACAAAAGCAAGGGCGGGTCCTGGACCGAGGTTCGGATCGTCCAAAATCCCAAGGCGCATTATTTCCAAAATCCGGATCCCGCCGCGCCCGCGCGCGGCTCCGCGAAGCGAGGCACCGTGCTCACCGTCTCGGCTTGGCAGGGAGGCTGGGCCCAGGTCCAGGCGGACCAAAAGCCCAAGGGCTGGATTCCGGAGGCTGATCTTTATCCCAGGAGCCCGGAAGAGACCTCCGCAAGCGCCGCGAGCGCACAGGCCGAGACGCCCACGACCGCTCCCTCCAAAGAAACCTCCGCGCCCGCAATTGCCGCCAAGCAACCGGCTCCCAATGCCGCCGCCAGCTCATCGCCGGCGATTCCCGCTGCCGCGGCGCCTGCGGAATCGAAGCCCGCCCTCCTCCAGCGCTTAAAGTCTCTCAACGCCGAGGCCTTCGACATGGCCCTCCAAGTCCTGAAAAATCCCGCCGGCCGTTCCTCGCTCGCCGATAAGCGAGACGGGTTGGAGCAAGAGCTCAACGCCCTCCTCTCCCGCCTGAACCAAGTCGATCCCGCGGCCTATCGCCGGGAATCGCCCAGTCTCTTCGAAACCTTTTTGGATTTGCAGTATGTCAGACAGGATCAGCAGGTGGTGAGCTTGAGGTTGAAGGCGAAGATGCAAGACCTCGCCAAATAGAAGAACGAGCCGGAGGACTTTTCTGCTCCCCACTGCCACCCGTCTCGACGCACCCTGAGCCGTCTTTTTTATTTGCTTTGGCTCTCCAGCTTCTTCTCGATCTTTTCCTCGATTTTCTCGTTGATCATCTGCTTGCAAGGCTCGGACAGGCTGGCGTAGTTGGACTTCAAGCAGGCCTTGATCTTGTCCTCGTTCAAGCCGGCACCCGGGCAGAATTTCTTGCGATCTTCCCGGCATTCCCCCAGGGCGAAACTCAGAGAAGGCGCGGCAAGCGTCAGCAAGGCTGCGAACAGGACGATTTTCTTCGGCATAGACCCTCCGGATGAAAATAAGTTCTGAAGATTTTTCTCTCTTTTTCGAAAAACCACAAGCATTCTCGATTTCGGTCCGCCGCGACCCCCCGACTCGCCGACCCTCTACCGGTCGCGTTCTCCAGGATTTGCCTGACCACCGGTTCCCGCCCGTTAAAAAATTGTAAAATGAATATTTTAATTTTGTTTTCTGAGCACAGGCGCCCGGAGCTGTTTTTAAATAACACAATTATTCCAGCAAGTTATCGATTAAGCTCTTCTGGCACCCCTCTTGCTATTTTTTTAGCGCATCCAGTCTTTTCCCCAGGAGGGTCTATGTCCAAGCCTCGGTTTTTTTGCCTGCTGTTTCTCCTGTTTTGTGCCTCCGGTCTCGGCATCGCCGAGGCCAAGAACGTCACCTTCGACATCCACCACGGCGGCCAATACTTTCGCACGGTGACCATGACGGAGGAGGACTATCGAAGGACCGCCGCGCGGCTTCAAGGCACGTCCATTTCCTTGATACCGCACGCGGACGTTGAGGACAGGAACGAAGCGCCCGACGCGCGAGCGCAGGCGCCCAGACCGGACGAGGCGCAACGACGGCGCGCCGCAGAGGCGAAACAGGAGCAATGGGAGCGGGAATTCGAGACACGGAGCGCGGCGGCGGCCCGGCGGGAAGCCGACTGGAAACAGGACAACGAAGCCCGCCGCCTTGCCGCCGAGACCCGGGAAAAAGACTGGGCGCAGGACTTCGAGGCGCGCCGCGCCGCGGCCCTCGAACGCATGAAGGAATGGGAACGCGAGATGGACCAGCGCCGCGTCGCCGCCGAGAATTTGATGCAGAGTTGGCGCGACCAATTCGACTTGCTCCATCGGGCCGCCCAACGGGGCTTCGAGGCCTGGAGATCGGCACGGTAATCGGTAGGCCGTTCAACGACGCGACTCCGGCGCGAACGATCACCATCCACGAAACGCCGAAGCGGTCGGCCACCATCCCGAAGCACGGTTATTTATTCGGAATCATTCCGCCGCGGCCCGGCCATGAAGTAGGGATTTGGGCTAGACCTTTGCTTTCCGATACACTACAGGCGGGGGATGAGCCATTCAATGACGGCTTCCCCGCGCAGCAAAGACGGCAGCCTCCATGTCACCGACGAGGTCTGGAACACGATCATCTCCTCCGTGGGCGCCTTGCTCTCCCTCGTCGGCGTTGTGCTGATGATTGTGCGCGCCAAGGCAACCGAGCCGACCTCGCACGTATGGGCTCTGGCTATTTACGGGTTTGGCCTGGTCAACATGTTCCTCTCGAGCGCCCTTCACCACGGAATCCACGGCTCTCCGAAGACCAATCACCGTCTTTGGCTATACGATTACTTTTCGATCTCATTGATGATCGCCGGCACCTTCACTCCCTTCTGCGTGATCGTGATGAAGAACGCCATGGGCTGGACCGTGCTGGGACTCATTTGGGCGCTGGCCGTCCTGGGGATAGTGCTGAAGGGTTTCTTTCCGCACGTGCCGCGCTGGCTCATGACCTCTCTTTTTATCGGGATGGGCTGGATGGGCCTATGGATCATGAAGCCCTTATACCAGGCCATCCACTGGCAAGGTTTTTCCTTCTTGCTCTTAGGCGGCCTCTTCTACACGGTAGGCGGTTTGATCTACGTCTTTGAAAAACCCAACCTCCTACCCGGGAAATTCGGTTTTCACGAAGTTTGGCATTGCTTCGTCGTTGCGGGCGCGGCCAGTCACTTTTATTTGATATATTCCTACCTATAAGGCTTCGGCCTCGAGATCCAAACCACTCATGCCAAACCGATCCGGCCTTAGGCCGGCACGATCACCATCCACGACACCCCGAAGCGGTCGGCCACCATCCCGAAGCGCGGGGAGAAGAAGGTCTTCGCCAGGGGCATCTGCACCTGACCTCCCTCGGCCAGCGCGGCGAAATAGCGATCGGCCTCCGCGGCGTTCGCGACGGACAAGGAAAGGGAGAATCCCTGGAAGCTGGCTTTCCCCGCGCAATTGCCATCCGAGGCCATCACGCGGGCCTTGCCGATGCGGAAGCTCGCGTGCATGATCTTCTCCGTGGAGCCCGGCGGGTTCATGGCGGGCTCGGGATTTTCCTTGAATCGCATCAACATCTCCACTTCGGCGCCGAGGGCCTTGCGGTAGAACTCGAGGGCCTCCTCGCAGCAGCCGTCGAAAAAGAGATAGGGTTCGATCGCTGGGGTGTCGGTCGTTGGGCTCATGATTTCCTCCGTATTGTCGGTATTGCAGATGAATATTATTTTATCCCGCGGCGTTTTTCGCTGTCGCGAATCATGCCGGTGAGGTCGCCGGCCGGGCGGATCTCGAAGGGACCGGCCTTCACGCCGGGATGTTTCGACATCAGCTCGATCGCGTGCTTCAGGTCCCGGGCCTCGAGCAATAGGATGCCGCCCAGCTGCTCCTTGGTCTCGGCGTAAGGGCCGTCGGTGACCGTCGCCTTCCCATCCTGCCAACGCAGGGTGACGCCGGTGCGGGGGCCCTGCAGGGCCTCGCCGCCGACGAAGTGCCCGTTCTTCCGCAAGAAGTCGTCGTAGTTGAAACACTCGTCGATCATGGCGTCGCGTTGGTCGTCGGGCAGCGATTCGAATTTGCCCTCTTCGATGTATCCGAGGCAGATGAATTTCATGGGCGTCTCCTTATAGGCGGTCATTCAACCTAACCTGACGACGGATGACCATCGGATCCTCGACAGGGCCTTACATTTTTTTAAAGCCGTCGGCCGGGGAAGCTATGAGGGGCGCTGCCAAACAAGGCGGGGTCCGTCGAATAAATTCAATATTATCAAATAGATATAACTTGCCCCGTCTTACTTGTTCAATTCTTGTTCTTATTCGCCATGGATTACTTAGCCTTTCCCGGCCGCCCACAACCTTTTTAAAAGAAATTCGATAATCCGGCGTTCGTAACTTATAAATTTCCAGGGGCACCTCCAGCGAGGTTTCCCCATGAGCCCTCCCAGCCTTTGCCGTCCCGTAACGCACTCTTCCCCTTCTCTCACTTGTGAATCGACGGCGGAGTCCGCACCACCCGCATTTAACGAGTCCTCCGTGGAGCGGTGGAGATCTCAAGGGGATTGCCTGGCATCCCTGTTGGGGAGATTTTCCGCGCAAACCTCCATGCTGTGGAGCCGCGGACCGCGGGCGGAAATGGCCGGGGAAAACGTCGAGAGAGAAAATCCGGTTTCCTGGACCCACGGCATGACGCAGGCCCTTCGCCACCTTGGCCCCCTCCTCTTCGGAGGTGCCTTATTCCTACTCCCCGCGGGTTGCAGCAGTTCAAGCTCGCGGCAAGCGTCGGAATCCGAATCGGAAACGGAGGAGATCCCCAACCTGACCCCTCCCCTGGAACTGCGCCGCGAGACGCAGCTGGAAGGAACGCCGCGCGCCGGCACGGTCCTATGGCTGGGCCAGCAACATGCCCTTCCCGAAGCCATGGAGGAGCACATGCCCCGGGATCCGGTGCAGCGCCTGGCATACATCGAAGCCACCGCCCGGAACCAATTCGCCGCGCTCCAGACCCTGGAGAACGAGGGCATCACCCATCTTTTTGTGGAAGGTTTTAGCGCGGCCGAGGAGGTCGAAGCCGTCCGCGCCGCCCGGGGGCCCGACGGAAGGGAATACCGTGAGCTGTTTCGCCGCATACCAAGTCGCTTTGAAGACCTGAATCTGGAGCAACGCCTGGCCCTGTTCAATTACGGCGCCGAGCAGATTTACTTAATCCTTCATGACAATGTGCATTTGCACGGCGCGGCCACGCCGAACCATCGCGAGGAAAACGTGACCCGAATGCAAGAATTGATGGCACGCCATCGCCGGGGCGAGGACATCGCGGCCGCCTTGGAGGCCTTCGACGAATCCCGCGAAACCTACGCGGCGCGCCGCGTGACGGAATTTTTAAGCTCCCACCCCGAAGAAAGAGTGGCGCTCATTTTCGGAAGCGATCACGACTTCGCCGACAACTTCGCCGCGATCGAGAATCCTCCGCGCCTGGTATCTTACCGTTGGGAACCGCGGCGGCCTTAGTTCCAACCAAGGCCCTTCCGAAACCTCTCGAAATGATCCTCCGGATTTCCGAATTTCGCCCGGTAATCCGCCAGGCTCAGCTCAAGGACCTTGAGCGCCTCCGCCCGGTCGTAGACCTCGGCGATCCTCACCGGATGGTCGGCGGCACCGGGGTCCCGCTTATAGCTCAAGAAGTAATGCTTCAGTCGGTCCAGAAGCCCCGCCGGACATTCGGAAATATCCTGCCAATTCCCATAGGACAAGTCGGAATCCAGCACGGCCACGATCTTGTCGTCCGCCTGATTTCCGTCGATCATCCGAAGACCGCCGATGGGCTTCATCCTCGCCACAAATCCGCCGTGCGCGATGGTCTTTTCGGTCAGGACACAGACGTCCAGGGGATCCCCGTCTCCCTCGACGGCGGTGCCGCCGACCCGGGCGACACAACGCGCCGCCACTTGGTCCCCGCAATAAGTTTGGGGGATGAATCCATATAGCGTCGGACATAGGCTGGAAAACCTATGTGGACGATCCAAACGCAGTTGCCCGGAAGACTTGTCGAGCTCGTATTTCACGACGTCGGTGGGGACGATTTCGATGAAGGCATGGTAGATGCCGTCCCCGGCGCTCGGCGGCACGCCGTGCCAGGGATGGGCTTGAAACAAGGGAATGGGAGCAGGATTCGACTTCGGATCTTTGGACTTCATAGGTTCAGGCCCCATATTGGGTTTGACGGCGCTTGGCGCAGCCCCTACTATATCGCACAAAAAGGAATTCCTTATGAAACACGCCCCGCTCGCCCTGATACTCACCTTCCTGCTAACCTCCGCCGCCCACGCCGCCGTCAACATCTACGGCCCGGGAGGCATGAGCTGCGCCAAGTACAACCAGAGCACCGGGGCCGACAAAGACGCCTTCAAGTATTGGGGGCAGGGCTATATCTCCGGCATCAACGCGATGAAGAACTTCGACATGACCCGCGGCAAAGACCCCGCGACGGTGCTGGCCTGGATCGACGCCTACTGCGTGAAAAATCCCGCCAGCAGCTACAACGGCGCGGTGGACTCGTTGATCCTCGACATCAACGCCAATCGTTAGGCCGCCTCTTTCTTCCGGCAAAAAAAGCTGTCCAGCGCGAGACAGCCTCCGCCTCCCACCATCACGGCCAGCGCCATCGAGATCAAGGCCAGGTTGTACTCGAAACCCTGGTTCTGGAGGAAAAAGCCGTTCTTCCCGTGCACGGTGAAGATGGCGCCCGCCATGATGATCCCGATGCCCAGCGCGGCGAGTCGGCTCAAAAACCCCGCCATCAGCGCGATGCCGCCCAACAGCTCGCCGAAAATCACCATATAGGCCAGCGCCGCGGGCAGGCCGTTCTTGGTCATCATCCCGACCATCGCCTCAAGTCCCGGCCCGCCGAACCAGCCCAGGGCCTTGTGCGCCCCGTGCATGAAGAAAATGAAGCCCAAGGCCACGCGCACCAGGGAGAGCGCGCAGCACCGGAATCCGTTCGCCTTGCATTGTTCGCCTCGAGTCATGGGGCCTCCTTCATAGAAACGTTTGGTGACGTTGGGAACCGTTCCCATTTATCGCCCTCAGCCCCTGGTTTGGCCAGAGTTATTTCTCTGACACTGATCTCGCCGGAGCTCCATTTTTCCGGCAAAACAAATCCAGTTTCAGATACCCGCTCCTTCATTTCTGAGAAGGAATGCGATGAAATCCAATTCCATGTTTCCGAGATCGCCGTCGATCCTTCTGATGACGACGTGACTCTCACCGACATCCTTTGCAGGTGCGACGGAGGCGTTGTCGCCAACTCCAACGACTCACTAGCCGTCATCCCAAGAAATATTAAATAATTTTAATAGGTTAAACCCATATTCCGCAAAGTGAAAAAAGATTTTCTTTCCCAGAGAATTTTTTCCGAAGGAAAATGTCGATCCACCGCGGTTCGACCGTCGACAGGTCGAAGACAACCCATAGGAGTCCAAAATGAAATACCTGCTTCTCATCTATTACGACGAAAAGGCGCTCGAGCGAGCCGGCAAGGAGTACGATTCCAAAGTCGAGCGGGAGTGTCTGCAACACACCGAGCAGCTCGAGGCCCAGGGAAAATTCCTCGGCGGCAACCGCCTCTACCCCACCACAACCGCCACCTGCGTCCGCGCCCAGGACGGCAAACGGCTAGTCACAGACGGCCCCTTCGCCGAGACGCGCGAGCAGCTGGGCGGTTACTGCCTGATCGAGGCCAAGGATTTGGACGAGGCCATCGAGATCGCCTCGCACCTCCCCTCCGGGCAGCTGGGCACCGTCGAGATCCGCCCGGTCATGGAACACGAACAACAACCTTAACCGCGAGAGATTTATTGCTGGCTATTTTTCAGGAGGTTCCCATGAAATTCATGATCATTGTCAAAGCAACGCCCGATTCCGAAGCCGGCGCCATGCCGGAAGAAAAACTCATCGCCGAAATGGCCGAATACCACGAAGCGCTCGCCAAGGCCGGGATGCTGCTCGACGCCTCGGGCCTGCAACCGACCTCGAAAGGATGGCGTATCCGCTACCAGGGTAGCGACCGCACCCTTATCGACGGTCCCTTTGCGGAGACCAAGGAACTGATCGCCGGCTACACCTTGATTGAAGCCAAGTCTCGGGAAGAGGCCCTAGAATGGACGCGACGTTTTCCAAATCCCGCAGGGAACGGCAAGGCGGCCGAAATCGAGGTGCGGCAACTTTTCACCCTGGACGATTTCGAGCCCAGCGATGCGATCACCCGCTTCCGCGAGCTGGAAACCAGCCTGGCAAAATAAAAGGGAAATACCGCCATGTTGAAAAAAACCCTCCTCGCGCTCTTGATCCTGGCCGCCGGCTTCGCCGTCGTGGTCGCCCTGCAGCCCTCCGACTTCCGCGTCTCGCGCTCGGCCAAGATGGCCGCGCCGCCGGAAACGGTCTTCGCCCAGGTGAACGACTTTCACCAATGGCAGGCCTGGTCGCCCTGGGCCAAGCTGGATCCGAACGCCCAATTCTCGTATTCCGGTCCGGCCTCGGGCCCCGGAGCCATCTTCCGGTGGGCCGGAAACAACGAGGTCGGCGAAGGCGCCATGACCATTCTCGAATCCAAGCCCGGCGAGCGGATCCTCATCCAACTGGATTTCCTCAAACCCATGGCCGGCACCAGCACCGCGGAGTTCACCTTCCGTCCCGAGGCGGGCCAAACCTCGGTCACTTGGAGCATGTTCGGAAAAAACAACTTCATCGCCAAGGCTATGGGCCTCTTCATGAACTGCGACGAAATGATCGGAGGCCAGTTCGAAAAGGGATTGGCCCAGATGAAGTCGGTGGTGGAAGCGGCACCGAAATAACGTCCCGCTTCCGAAAGGAATCCCGCCATGTGCCCCGCCTGTATCGCCACCCTGGCTTGGATCGCGGCCGGAACGGCCTCCGCGGGCGGCGTCGCCGCCCTCGCGGTCAAGAAATTGCGCGCCAAAAAGAAGGAGAAAAGACGATGAAAAAATCCGCGAAAAAAGAGCCGAAACCCAAGATCGTTTCCCGCGCGGCTTGGTTGAAGGCGCGCAAGGCCCTGCTGGCAAAAGAAAAGCGGTTGACCCGCCAGCGCGACGCCCTCACCGCCGCGCGACGCCGGCTGCCCTGGGTCAAGATCGAAAAGGACTACGTCTTCGAGGGCCCCCACGGCAGGCAGTCCCTCTCCGACCTCTTCGCGGGCCGTAGACAGTTGATTGTGTATCACTTCATGTTCGGCCCGCAATGGGAGGAAGGCTGCCCCAGCTGCTCCTTCATCGGCGACCATATGGATGCTACACTCCCCCACTTGCGGGCGCGCGACACGACCCTAATCGCGGTATCGCGGGCTCCCTACTTCAAGCTCCAGGCCTTTCAAAAACGGATGGGGTGGAGATTTCCCTGGTATTCGTCCTTTGGGGACAACTTTAACTTCGACTTCCACGTCTCCTTCACCCCGGAAGCGATCGCGAAGGGGGAAGTCTATTATAACTACCAAAAAACGACGTTCCCGGTCGAAGAGGCTCCCGGCCTCAGCGTGTTCTATAAAGACTCGAAGGGCGAGATTTTTCACACCTACTCCAGCTACGCGCGGGGACTCGAGAACCTGCTGGGCACCTACAACTTCCTCGACCTAGTCCCCAAGGGACGCGACGAGGACGGCCTGGCCTTTTCCATGGCCTGGGTCCGGCACCATGACCGCTACGACGACAATGATGTCGTCGATCCGAAAGCGGGCTACCGCGCACCCGAAGGCGCCGTGTCGGCGGGAAAGATCTAGCTCCGGTTTGCTCGCAGAGGCTTGCTAGACCGAGCCTCGGTGTGGCATTTTCGCCTTGTGACTGGACAAGCCAAGGAAACCCTCGAGCGGGTCTTTCGAGAAGAGTACGGCCGCATCATCGCCGGCCTGATCCGGATCTCCGGCTCCTTCGATCTGGCCGAAGAGTCGCTGCAAGAGGCCTTCGCCGCCGCGCTGCCCGATTGGGAGCGGCAGGGCCCACCGCGCAACCCGGGCGCCTGGCTGACGACCGTGGCGCACCGCAAGCTCCTCGACGCCCTGCGCCGCGCCAAGACGCGCAGCGCGAAGGAACCCGAGCTTAGGCAGGAGGCGGAGCGGGCGCAAGGCGCCGCGGCGCCGCCCTCCTCCCCGCCCTCGGAGGAGTCCATGGAATATCCGGACGAACGCCTTCGGCTCATCTTCACCTGCTGCCACCCCGCGCTCAACCGCGAGGCCCAGGTGGCCCTCACCCTCCGCACCTTGGGCGGCCTCGCCACCGCCGAGATCGCCCGCGCCTTCCTCGTCCCCGAGGCAACCATGGCGCAGCGCCTGGTCCGCGCCAAGAACAAGATCCGCCAGGCCCGCATCCCCTACGAGGTGCCGAAGCTCGAGGCCTTACCCGAGCGCCTCGAGGCGGTGCAGACGGCTCTCTACCTGATTTTCAACGAGGGTTACGCCGCGACGGAGGGCGAGGCCTTGGTCCGCGCCGAGCTCTGCGCGGAGGCGATCCGCCTGGCCCGCGTCCTCTGCGAGCTGCTGCCCGCGGAACCCGAGAACCTCGGCCTGCTCGCCCTCATGCTCCTGCAGGATTCCCGCCGCCTGACCCGCACGGACGGCCAAGGTGACCTCGTCACCTTGGAGGAACAGGATCGCTCGCGTTGGAATGCGGCCGAGATCGCCGAGGGAAAGGAGCTCCTGGCGCGCGCCCTGCGCTTCGACCGCGTCGGCGCCTACCAGCTGCAGGCCGCCATCGCGGCGACCCACGCCGGAGCGAAGACCGCCGCCGAGACCGATTGGGCCGGCATCGTCCGGCTCTACGACCGCCTGCTACAGATCCACCCCTCCCCCATCGTCGCCTTGAACCGCGCCGCGGCGGTGGCCATGAGCGAGGGTTATGAGAAGGGCCTGGCCCAGGTGGAAGCGGCGGGGGCCTCGGGCCGGCTGGAGGACTACTACCTGTATCACGCCGCGCGCGCGGACCTGCTGCGCCGCCTGAATCGTGCCGAAGCGGCGGCCGCCGCCTACGGACGCGCACTCGAGCTCACGACCAACAGGGTCGAGCGGCGCTATCTCAAGCGCCGGCTGCAGGAGTTGGGAAAAGACTAGGATGGCGAACTCTTCCGGAAAAATCCTCGCCCGCCTGCAGCGCCTTTACCCCCGGGCGAGGAGCGCCCTCGACTTCAGGACGCAGCTCCAGGCCCTGATCGCGGCCATCCTGGCGGCCCAATGCACCGACACCCGCGTCAACCAGGTCACGCCGGAGCTGTTCCGCAAATACCGTAAGGCCGAGGACTACGCGCGGGTCCCCCTGACGACGCTGCAGAACGACATCCGCAGCATCAACTTCTACCGCAACAAGGCGCGCAGCATCCAGGCCTGCTGCCGAATGCTATTGGAGAAGTTCGGCGGGGAGGTCCCGAAGACCCTGGAAGAGATGGTCGAGCTGCCCGGCGTGGGCCGCAAGACCGCCAACATGGTCCTGGGCAACAGTTATGGGGTTCCGGGGATCATCGTCGACACCCACGTGATCCGCGTCGCCTTCCGCCTGGGGCTGACGCGGGAGAAAAAGCCGGAAAAGATCGAGATGGATTTAATGAAGCTCGTGCCAAAGCCGCGCTGGACGCTGTTCTCCCACCAACTCAGCAGCCACGGCCGCACGCTGTGCAAGGCGCCAACCCCGCTCTGCTCGCAGTGCGCCTTGAATCCGCTCTGCCCGAAGGTCGGTGTCCAACGTTCGAAGTAAGGCGCCGTCTGCCCGACCTATACCTTCAGGCGATAGCCCGTCTTGAAGATCCAGCGCAACACCGCCAGACAGAGCAGCAAAAAACCGAAGGTCATCCCCAGGCTCACCCCGACGTTCACGTCCGCCCTCTCAAAGAAGCTCCAGCGGAAGGCGCTGACCAGGTAGACCACCGGATTGAACAGCGTGACCTTTTGCCAAAAGGGCGGCAGCATGTGGATGGAATAGAAGCTCCCACCCAGGAAGGTCAGCGGGGTGACGATCAGCAAAGGCACCATCTGCAGCTTCTCGAAGCCGTCCGCCCAGATGCCGATCATGAAGCCGAACAGCGAGAAGGTCACGGCGGTCAAGACGAGGAAGGCCAGCATCCAGACGGGGTGCGCGATCTTGAGCGGGACGAAGAAATGGGCCGTGCCCAGGATCAGCAGGCCAAGGATTATCGACTTGGTCGCGGCGGCGCCCACGTAGCTGACGACGATCTCGAAGTAAGAGACCGGCGCGGAGAGCAACTCGTAGATCGTCCCGGTGAACTTGGGAAAGTAGATGGCGAAAGAGGCGTTGGAGATGCTGGTGGTCAGGGTCGACAGCATGATGAGACCGGGCACGATGAAGGCCCCGTAGGTGACGCCGTCGATGTCGGTGATCCGAGAGCCGATCGCCGAGCCGAAGACCACGAAGTACAACGAGGTCGAGAGCACCGGCGAGACGATGCTCTGCAGCAGGGTCCGGCGGGTACGCGACATCTCAAACTTATAGATGGCTCGAATCGCGTGAAAATTCATCGCTTCTCCCTCACCAGGCTCACGAAGATCTCCTCCAACGAGCTCTGGTCGGTGTTCAGGTCCTTGAATTCAATCCCCGCCTCATGGAGATCGCGCAGCAGGGTCGCGATTCCGCCGGTCTCGTCCCGCGAGTCGTAGGTGTAGACCAGCTCGGCGCCGCCGGGCGCGATCTCCAGCCGGTAGCCGGCCAGGCTCTCGGGCAGCCGCTCGACCTTGCCCTGCAGATGAAGGGTCAGTTGCTTGCGCCCCAGCTTGCGGATGATCTCATGCTTGTCCTCCACCAGGATGATCTCGCCCCGGCTGATCACGCCGATGCGGTCGGCCATCTCCTCGGCCTCCTCGATGTAGTGCGTGGTCAGGATGATCGTCACGCCCTTGTCGCGGAGCGAGCGCACCAGCTCCCACATGTCGCGGCGCAGCTCGACGTCGACCCCCGCCGTCGGCTCGTCCAGGAAGAGGATCTCCGGCTCGTGCGAGAGGGCCTTGGCGATCAGCAGGCGCCGTTTCATGCCGCCGGAGAGCGTCATGATCTTGTTGTCTTTCTTGTCCCAAAGCGAGAGCTGCTTGAGGATCGTTTCGATGTGGGCCGGGTTGGCCGGCTTGCCGAAGAGGCCGCGGCTGAAGCTGACGGCGTTCCAGACGCTCTCGAAGGCGTCGGTGGTGAGCTCTTGCGGCACGAGTCCGATCTTGGCGCGGGCCGCTCGGTAGTCCCGCACGTTGTCGTGGCCGTCCACGACGACGCGGCCCTCGGTGGCGGTGACGACGCCGCAGACGATGCCGATCAAGGTCGTCTTCCCGGCGCCGTTGGGACCCAGCAGGGCGAAGATCTCGCCGCGGCGGATCTCCAAATTGACGCGCTTGAGGGCCTGAAAGCCCGAGGCATAAACCTTCGACAGATTGGACACGGAGAGCACGGCGGACACCCCATCTTTACTAGTGCGGGGCAGGCGCGAAATCAAACGCTAAGATGAGGCCCCCTCGCCTTCCCGGGCGTCGGACTGCAACAGCCGGTCGAGTTCCTCCCGGCTCAGGCGCGCGAAATTGACCAGCTCGGGCTCGTTGTCAAAAAATTCGAAGGACTTGCGCAGGCTGGCCTCGTCGTGGTCCTGAAACCGCGCCGCCTTGCGGCTAACCTCCGGCTCGGGGCGGCCCATTCGGATCAGGATTTCCCGGGCCAGTCCCAGGGCGGAATCGAAGGTCTCGCGCCGGAAGTCCGCCACCCCCAGCTTGTGCAGCTCGTAGGCGTGCCGACGGTTTCGAGCCCGGGCGAAGATTCGAAGCCGAGGAAACTCCTCCCTCGCCAGCCGGACGATGCCGAGGCCGACTTCCGGGTCGTCCACCGCGACGATCAGCCAACTCGCCGCCTCGGCGCCCGCCGCGCGCAGGATGTCGAGACGCGAGGCGTCGCCGAAATGCGCCTTGTATCCGAACTTCCGCAACAGATCGATCTGGTCGGGGTCGCTCTCGAGCACCGTCACCGGGACGCCGTTGCCGGCGAGGAAACGGCCGATCACCTGACCGAAGCGGCCGAAGCCCGCGAGGATGACGGCGTTTTTCTCGTGAATCGCGTCGTAGTCGCGCTCCGGCAGCAGGCTCATGAAGCGGGGCACCAGCCGGCTGCTGTAGAGATACATCAGGACTGGCGTGCAGGCCATCGACACGGCGACCGTCATGGTCAAGAATTCCGCCTGCTCCGGCGCCAGGATGCGCAGGCCGCCGGCGAACTGGAAGAGGACGAAGGCGAACTCGCCGCCTTGGCAGAGGGCGAGGGAGAAGCCGGCGTTCTGCAGCGGATTCAAACCGAAGACCTTCCCCAGCCCGAACAAAAGCAGCGCCTTCAAGGCCATGACCAGCGCCACGGCGCCCAGCAACCGCCACGGCTCCGCAGCGACCAGGGCGAAGTCCATCCCCATCCCGATCGAGATGAAGAAGAGCCCCAGTAACAGACCCTTGAAGGGCTCGATGTCGGTCTCGAGGGTGCGGCGGTATTCGGAGTTGGCCAACACCACGCCGGCGAGGAAGGCGCCCAGCGCGGGCGAGACGCCTATCCACTGCATCAGCAGGGTGATGCCCACCACCAAGGCTAGGGAATTGGCGGTGAAGACCTCGCGCAGCCGCGTCTTGGCGATCAGCCGGAACAGGTGCGGCGAGAGGTGGCGCCCCGCGAAGATCACGGCGACGATGGCCCCCGCCACCGCCAGGGCCTGCGCCCAGCCGGGCAGCCGGGCTATCGGGCCGGCGGCCGCGCCGACCGCCGCCGCGCCGCCGCCGGATGCCAGCAAGGGCATCAGCACCAGGATGGGGATCACGGCGATGTCCTGAAAGAGGAGGACCGAAAAGGCGTTCTCTCCCGCCGGCGTCCGCAAAAGATTCTTTTCTTGGAGGATTTGCAGGACAAGGGCCGTCGAGGAAAGCGACAGCGCCATCCCGACCGCGAGGCTAGCCCGCCAATCGTGTCCCAGCGCGACGCCGACGGCGGCGAAGGCCAGGGAGGCGGTCGCCACCTGCAGGCCGCCCAGGCCGACGATGGACCTGCGCATCCGCCAAAGCCGCGAGGGCTCCAGCTCGAGGCCGATCACGAAGAGCATCATCACCACGCCGAACTCGGCGAAGTGCAGGATCTTCTCCGGATCGCCGATCAGGCCCAGGCCGTAGGGTCCGATCAGGACGCCGGCCAGCATGTAACCCAGGACCGAGCCCAACTGGAAGCGGCTGGCCAGCGGCACCACCAGGCAGGCCGCGGCGAGAAAGACGAAGACGTTGAAGAGGACGCTGTCCATGAGCTCCCTGCTCCGCGGAATATAAGCACATCCCGCGCGGCGAGGCTTGCAAATAAAAAACCCCCGTCGCGGCGTCGGACGCCGCGACGGGGGCGGAAATATCAGCGTTCCACGATTACTTCCGGCTCAGGCCTACGCCGCGCCAGGCGGCGACGAGGGCGACCGCGCCGAAGAGGAAGAGGCTGGCCGCGCCGGCCGAGGAGCCGCCGAAGCCCAGCGAGCAGCTGATGCCGCTGCCCTCGAGCAGCTGTGGGCCCGGGGGAGGCACGGGCGTGGCCGTCGGCGACGGAGTCGGCTCTTCGACTTGCAGTTCGTAGGCGCCGATGTCGCAGATCGCCACCGCCGGATCGAGGATCGCCACCGGGCGGGTGAAGCCGAAGCCGCGTTGGTCCTCGGTCAGGGTTTGCAGGGTCAAGGTGCCGTTCAACAGATCGGCGATCACCGGCCCTTGGCAACCTTCGACGTCGTTGCCCCGATCGATGGCTAGGCTGCCGGTCAGCAGCGCATGGGTCTCGGTGGGACCGCCGTTGTTTTGCAGGGCCCCGATGCCGGCCGCGACGTTGGTCTGGTCGCCGGTGACGGTGAAGCCGTTACAGTCGGTGGCGTCGCCGATGAGGTTGTAGCCGCCGGAGACGAAGGGATCCTGTCCGCCGCAGTCGGGCATGGCGATGCCGGCCTGGTTTTGGGCGATCAGGGTGTTGGCGACCCGGAATTCCAAGACCAGCCCTTGGGGCTGAATCTCGCAATTGTTGCAAATGCCGCCGCCGAAGCCGATTTCCGCGGTATTGTCGGCGATCGTGACATTGAACAGGAGGGCCTGGACGTTGTCCAAGTCTCCCCCGAGGGCCCGTCCGTCGACGGAGTAAATGCCGCCGCCGTTGACCCGAGCGAGGTTGCCGCTGATCGTGGAGTTGATCAAGGCCATCTCGCCGCTGTTGTAAATGCCGCCGCCGTCCCCGTTATCGCCGTCCTCGGTGAAGACGACGGTGTTCCGGCTGACGGTCGAGTTGATCAGCAGCAGGCCGCCGCTGTTGCGGATACCACCGCCGTTATCGGTGCCGTCGTTTCCGTCGACCGTGGAATCCATCAGGACCGCCACGGCATTGGAGGTGATGTCGATGCCGCCCGCGTCGTCGGGAACGGTGTTGTTGGAAACCGAGCTGCTCGTCAGGTTCAGCCGCCCGCCGTCTGAATTAAAATCGATGCCGCCCGCGTCTTCCTCGGA
Source organism: Deltaproteobacteria bacterium PRO3 (assembly GCA_030263375.1). Classification (NCBI taxonomy): domain Bacteria; class Deltaproteobacteria; species Deltaproteobacteria bacterium PRO3. Next base: position 42,011 of record SZOV01000006.1, on the reverse strand, counting down.
GAGGTTTTCGGTCACGGTCACGTCGGTCAGATTAAGGATAAGGTCGGGAATATCGGCTCGAATCCCTCCGCCGGAGCCGCTGGGCGTGGAATTGCCGTCGCGAACTGTCAAGCCTTGCAAATTGACGGTGACGGGGGTGACCCCGCCGAGCAATTCGACGAAGTGCAGGACACGGTCGGTCTGGCCGGCGGTGAATCCTGAGGCCGTGATCGTCGTCTGTCCGGAGCCGAGGCCGACGATATTGATCGAAGTAAACACGTCGAGGTCGCCCGTGGCATTACCGTCCTCATTGGGACCGTCCAGGCTGAGCACGTAGGGCTGGGTCGCGGTAAGATTGAGGGTGTCGTCGCTGCCGAAGCCACCCGAGACCACGCAGTCGGTGGCGTAGGCGCCGAGCGTATTGACCTCTTGGATCGCCTCGCGCAGCGAACATCCGGTGTTGTCGAAAGAATCCGCGGTCTCGGTGACGGTAATCGTCGCCGCACCCGCCGCGAGAGGCAGGGAGAGCAAGGCCGCGACGGAAGACGCCGTCACCAGCCTGGAGAGATGAAATGCCATAGGAGCTCCTTCAGGAAGATAGAATGTGGGGTTGGTGTGGAACCGTTTAAGGCTTCGTATTTAATGGATATTTCAGCGGATTGTCAAACAATGTTTCTTAAATCTCCGCTCTCAAGGCAGGGATGGCCGCAGGGAGCAGCCGCCGGCCCCGGGCGGAGCCGCGGGATCTTGCGGCGCCGGGGCGGGAGGCTGAGGCGCGGGTGCCTCGGCAGCCAGGGCGCTGAGGGAGAGCTCGGCGTGGTTTTCATTGTAGCCGTCCTCGAGGTGGAGACGGAGGGTGTAGACACCGGCCGAGTCCGCGGTGAATTGCACGACCGCGTTCGAAGCCGACGAGAGCTGCGCCGCGCTGCCGGAGGGCTTTTCGATCAGGGTCCATTCGTAGAGGAAATTTTCCGGAAAGAGCGACTGACTGTCCAAGGCGTCCACCGTGACGACGGCGCCGGCCGGAACGCCGCCGTCCGAGCTTACCGCGTTGCTATTCCCCTCGAAGCGATACTTGGCCTTCAGCACCGGAACCGGCGGAGGCAGCACGCCGCCCGCGATCGTAATCGTCGCGGAGTCGGGGATGGCCTCGCTGAGACTGTCGGCGACGTGAAGCGTGGCGACGTAATCCCCTTCGCGATCCGGCACGAAGCTGGGCCGGGGAACAAAGGGGGAATCCAGGCGGCTGAGCGAGCCCGGCGGCACGCCGAGCTCCCACTCGTAGATCAAGGGCTGGTCGCCGTCGGGATCGGTGGCGCCGCCTTGCAGCATGATACGCGAGCCCAGCTCCAGCGTTTGGTCGGGACCGGCGTTGGCGATGGGCGCCTGGTTTTCGTCGTCGCGCGCCACCGCGAGCGCGCCGGAGACGTCGAGCGTCGCGCCCATCAATGTCTTGTTTTCGAGGTAGGCCCGTGGCGCGGCGCCCTGCAGCAAGAGGTTGCGGGCCTGGCGGTGGCTTAAGTCGGGGAAGCGGCTCCAAAGGACGGCCGCGGCGCCGGCCGCGCAGGGCGTAGCCATCGAGGTGCCGGAAATATAGCCGTAGGTCCCGTTGGGTTTGGTGCTGAGGATCTCGCCGCCAGGAGCGGCGAGGTCGACGCTGAGGCGCCCAAAGTTGGAGAAGGAGGAAAGGCTGTCGTCTGCGTCGATCGAGGCGAGGCTCACTACATTGGGCGCGTCGTAGCCGGCGGGATAAAAGGGTTCCTCATCGGTGTCGCGGCCTTGGTTTCCGGCCGCGGCGAAGAACAGGGCGCCCTGGGAGTCGGCGGCGAGGATCGCATCGAAGAGAGCCGGGTTGAAGTTGGAGTCGCCCCAGCTGTTGACCAGGATCTTGGCTCCCTGGGCGAGGGCGTACTCGATGGCCGGGATGGCGCCGGAGGTGGTGCCGGTCGCACCCTCGTCTAAGAATTTCAGGGCCATGATCTTGGCCTGCCAGGCGACGCCGCTCACGCCGACGGCGTTGTCGCCGACCGCGCCCAGGATGCCCGCGACGTGGGTGCCGTGCGAGTTGTCGTCCATCGGTTCGCCGTCGTCATTGACGAAGTCGTAGCCGTGCACGTCGTCGACGAAACCGTTGTTGTCGTCGTCGATCTGGTTGTCGGGGATCTCCCCCGGGTTGATCCACATATTGGCGGCCAGGTCGGGATGCTCGAAGTCGACGCCGGTGTCGATCACCGCGACGACGATGCTGCCCGTGTCTTGGAATTCGTCCCAGACGGTCTCGATGCCGATATCGTTGCCCACCGCCCCACCTCCTTGGCCGGAATTTTTCAGCGCCCATTGCAGGCCGAATTGAGGGTCGTCGGGTAGGGCCTGGGCGGAGACGCGCTGGTTGGGGACGGCGATCAAGACGCCCGGCCTTTCGCGGAGGGCCTTGAGCCTTCGGGGGACCTCCGCGCCGAGGGGCAGGGCGACGTGGTAGATGCGGGTGAGGGGGAAGTAGTGCAGAACTGTCGCTCCCTCGGCCTGCAAGAGACTTTGGACCTCGGCGGGACTAAGCCGTTTGCTGAATTTGAGCAGGGCCTCCTGGCCGACAGCGGTCCCCTCCCCTTCGCTGCCGAACCCGGGGCTAGCCGAGGCGACCAAGAGGCCAAGACAACTCAGGGCCATCGGCAACCATTTGGGCAGGGAGGGAAGGCGAAAAGGCATGGAATATTCTTGGTCGGAAAAATGAATAACTTCAAGAAAAATCAATGATTATGCTTAAGATCGAACGTCGGGGGATTTTGGTCCGTCTTACTTTTCTTCATTCTTTTCTTCTTCCCTCCGGCCCCCGATTTCGCAACATTTAAATATAGGGGGAGAGAGCGCTCAAGGGTAATTGCAGAGGATAGCGGTATCGGTGACTTGAACCCCGTCCGCTTCGATTTGCGAGGTGAAGGAAACCGTCGTCGGGTCGGCAACCGATTCCGCCATTTTGAATTTGATCGAAAATTCGGACTTGGTCCCGAGGTGCAGGGTGTCCATGGCGCATTCGATCGAAGTGCCCTTATCCTGGCACTGGCTGGGCATCGAATCGATGGTGAGGTGGCTCTCGCCCCCGAGGAAGACGGTATAGGTGGCGGCGGCATAGGTCCCGGGGTCTTGGGCCTCGATCAAGGTCTTGAGCGTCGCAATCTCGCCCAATTCCGGACAGCCTGGCACGAGCCCCGCGTCCAGCGAGAAGGCCGCGGCAGGCGGGGCCGAGGAAAAAGTGACGACGTTGGCGCTCGCCGGAATCTTCTTTCCGTCGGGGCAGGAAACCGTGGGTTGAATCTTGATCTCCCCGTCCTTCTGGCCCTCCTCGCCCACCACCTCGAGGCGAAGCACGTAGGTGTGAAGCTTGTCGTGGCCGAAGGGCGGCGCATCCCGACGGATCACTTGGGAAGGCTGCGCGAGGATCGCCTCGCTGAGCCGCAGCTCGCGGGTCGCGGCATCGAAGGCCTTGTCCAGCCCGATCGGCGCGAAGGCCTTGGGCAAGGCGTAGGGCTCGAAGCTGCAGGAGGAAGGATAGGTGATCTCGATCCCGAATTTGTCGCCGACGGCGACGGGGCCGGTGCGAACTTCGTTCAGTTGGCCGACGCGGGTGGCGTAGTCCACGGCCACCGGGACGTTCAAGCGCATCTTTAATTGCGAGGCCTTGGTCTTGTCGCAGGCCTGCATCGGCTGGACGCTGTAGGTGTTGCAGGCGGCTTCGGCGGAGCAGCGGCTGTCGTCGCAGTCGGGGTTGCCGCTCTTGTCTTTCGGGCAGGCGGCCTCGTCTTCTCCTTCGCAAGCGGAGTCTTCGCTGCAGGCGGAATCGTCGCAGCAGTCGGGGTCGCTGCAATCGGGCTTGCCGTCGGATTTCTTGGAGCAGGCGCCCTCCTCTTCCTCGCAAACTTCGGCATCCTCGCAAAGCGCTTGGTCGCAGCAATTCTTGTTGTTGCAGTCCGGCTTGCCGACGATGAGGGGGCAGGCCTCGGAGCTCGCCTCGGGGGAGGCCTCCAGCGCCTTGAGCGCCTTGGGGGCCTCGGGATCGGCGGCCTGAAATGCGGAGACGTCTTCGGCGCGGACCTTCACGCAGAAATTCACATCGACGTCGTTGATGCTGGTCGCCACCAGGAAATGCCCGTCCGAGTCGGTCTCGGCGGTCTGCAGGGTGGCGTCGTCGCGGGTGACCGTAAAAGGCATGCCCGCGATGGCCGGCTCGTCGTGGTCTTTGACGTTGTTGGCGTTTTTGTCGAGGAAGACGTCGCCCTCGATGTAACGGGAGCAGGCGCCGAGGGAAGCCATCAGCAGCAAAGACAGGGCCAACTTGCGGAGCAGGGTTATCAGCCTCATGGGTTCTTAGATCCTTTGCCGGGCTTAAGACCCTAGCCGGGCCCGGGTATAGGAATTATCGACTGGAATCGCCAAAAGGTGCGCCCCAAGTCGCCGAAGATGGACTTAAATTAAATTAATAATTTCAACTAGTTGATGGCAAGAGTGGCTTGAAGGCGGCTGAAAAGGACGTTGCTCCGTCTTCCTACTTTTGTCTTCCTACTTTTTCTTTAACACCCGAAGCAAAACCACGGCTTGGTTGTGTTCTGGGTCCCTGGCCCCGAACAGCAGGGTCACCGTGCCCTGCTGTTTTTCCAATGCCTTGATCTGAGCAAGTGACGGGGACTTGCCCCGGAGCTCGGCGGAGTATTTTTTCACGAAGCCCTGCCATTTTTCCACATCGTGGGAGTACCACTTGCGCAAGCTATCGCTGGGCGCGACCTCCTTCAGCCAGAGGTCCACTTTGGCGGCTTGCTTGGAAAGCCCTCGAGGCCAGAGCCGGTCCACCAATACCCGGTAGCCGTCCTTCTTAAGGGGCGACTCGTAGACTCTTTTGATTTGAATCACGCCACGGCCTTTCTGGAGGGAGGCTTGAATCTTCGATTGAAATCTATCTCGGGGCGCCCGCCTCGCCCAAGTATTCCACCTTGGATGCCTGGATCTGCATCGGATAGCCTCCCAAATGCCCATAGCGGGCCCCCGGTTTGGAGAACAGGGTGCCGGTCACGCGCATCCGTTGGGGTTTTCTCCCTTCTTCCCACGACGGCTTCGTCCCGAGGATCTCGGTGTCCGACGCCATGGCGAGCCAAAGAACGCCGTCCAGGGCGGAAACCTCGAATCCGCTGCGATAGATTCCTTCATAAACGATGCGCCGGCGGTCCAATTCGGCGGAGCGCGCCTGGAGCTCGGCGAGAGAGGAAACGGTCACGGCGGGTCCGGGCGGCAAGGATTCCAGCGAGGCCACGCGAAAGACGTAAACCGGACGGCCAAGCCCCTTGGAGAGTTCCGCATCACTCAGCAGCTCGCCGCGCGCCCGCACCGGGCCCGCGATCACGCGGTCGAACTTTCGCCGGTAGCGCTGGGGATCTTCCATCCGGAAGGAGGCCGGGACGAGTGAGAAATCCACGCCGATCCCATCCGGGATCCAGACGCGGATCTGGCCGTATTCCGCCGCTGCCAGGGCGGCAGCGCTGCGCGGACCCTCCAGCGGCTCGACGATTTCCACCTCGACGCTGCGACCGAAAATGGCGTTGGGATTAGCCAAGAGATCGCCCGGGCGCAGAGGCGACTGCGCCCAAAGCCTCCCACCGGGGAAGGTCAGGCAGAATAAAGTGAGAAGGCAGCATCGAGCCAGCGTCGGCAAGCGCACTCCGGACTATTTCTTGAGGTAGCTGATCACCGCGAAGACCGCGCCTTGCGGGTCTTGCAGGACGGCCAGGCGACCCACTTCGGGGATGTCCATGGGATCCAGCAGGGACTTGCCGCCGGTCTCCTTCGCATTTTTGACCGTTTGGTCGACGTTTTCCACGGTGACGTAGGTCATCCAAAACGGCGGCATGCTGGCAGCCTCCTTCGGGGTCTTCATGATGCCCCCGATCTCCCGATCGGCGGTCTTGACGACGTGATAGACCGTGTCGGGCATTGGAAACTCCTGAAAGGTCCACCCGAACAAGGCGCCGTAGAACTTCTTTGCCGCCTCGACGTCGGTGGTGCTGAGTTCGGTCCAGCTGATGGCTCCCGGTTTCAAGAACATGTCATGCATATGTGCCTCCTTCCAATGGCGTGCGGGCCAAATTTTAGCAGCGAAAGGAAGACGGAGGTACGATTTTCGGACGGGGGCGTTCGATTTTCGGAGCCTCCGGACCACAGCTGCCTTATAATTCCCCAAGCCCATGGGAACCTTGGTTTTTCAAGACATCCTGATCATCTTTCTTTGCTCGCTTCCGGTCGCCTTTCTCTTCTTGAAGGTTCGATTACCGGTCACCCTGGGCTTCCTGGTCACCGGGGCCCTGATCGGTCCCGAAGGATTGGCCTGGATTCAAGACCGCGAGCAGGTCCAGATCCTGGCGGAACTGGGCATCACCCTCCTACTCTTCTTCATCGGGATGGAATTCTCCTTCGACGTCTTCCTCAAGATGAAGCGGGCCAGCATCCAAGGCGGCATTTTGCAGATCCTCGTGACCATCCTCGCGGGCTGGGGCATCGGAGTCCTCCTAGGTTGGGGCCACGCCAAGAGCCTGCTGTTCGGCTTCATCCTCTCCCTCTCCAGCACGGCAGTCGTCCTCTCATCACTGGCCGGCCAACGCTCCCTGGAATCCATCCCGGGCAGGGTCTCGACGGCCATCCTGATCCTGCAGGACCTGGCCTTCATCCCCCTCTTGGTCCTCATCCCCTGGTTGGAACGCAAAGGCGAGGTCCCGCTGTGGATGGAAATGGGCCGCGAGGGATTGGAGGCGGGCGGCCTCGTCCTCGCCGTTTACCTCTTCGCGAAATACCTGGCCCAGCCCTTCTTCCTCCACGTCGCGCGAACCCGCAGCCGGGAGATCTTCGTCATCGCGGTGATCGCCCTGGCCCTGGGACTCTCCTGGATTACCAGCCGCCTGGGCTTCAGCTTCGCCCTCGGCGCCTTTTTGGCGGGCTTGGTCCTGGGCAGCACGCCCTTCCGCCTCCAAGCCCTGGCGGAAATCCAGCCCTTTCGCTTCTGCTTCTTGAGTCTGTTCTTCGTATCCATCGGGATGTTGCTCGACTTCGAAGTCCTGCGGGAAAACTTCCGGCTGCTGCTGGGGCTGGTGGTGCTCCTGCCCCTGCTGAAGACCCTCGTGACCACAGGAGTCTTGATGACGGCCCGCCTTCCCCTGCGCGTGTCGCTCACGACGGGCATTTACCTGGGGCAGATCGGGGAATTTTCCTTCTTGGTGGCCTCCAACGGCGAGAAGCTGGGATTGATCGGTCACTCCTTCTTTCAAATAATCATCGCCACCGCCATCTTGGCCATGATGCTCACCCCTTTGATGATAAAATGGGCCCCGCGGATCGCGGCCCTGGCCTCGCGCCTGGGCCCTTTGCGCCGCCTGCAAGGCGGAGACGAATCGGCCTTGGTTGAAAAATCCCGCGAGCTGAAGGGCCACGTCGTCATCTGCGGTTTCGGCCCGTTGGGGCAGACCTTCGGCGGCGTCCTGCACGCGCACAATATTCCCTTCGTGGTGCTCGAACTGAACCCCGACACGATTGAGAAGGTGAAACGAAAAAACCGCCCCGCCTTTTTCGGCGACGGCGCCTCGGAGGAACTGCTCTTCGAGGCGGGCCTCGAGAGGGCCAAGCTGCTCGCGATCACGGTCCCCGACTTTCTCAACGCCGGAGCCATCATCCGCCAGGCCCGGAAGATCAACCCGGAGATCCCCATCGTCACCCGGGCGAAATTCCGCAACGAGGTGGATAAGCTCTACGCGGCCGGCGCCGACGTGGTGATCTCGGAGGAGCTGGAGGGGGGATTCGAGATGGCGCGTTACTGCCTGCTGCAGCTGGGTCTGCCCGCCGAGGAGGTGGCGCGGGTCCTCCGCAAGGCCAGGGAATTCGGCAGCGCCGATTTTTTTTAAACTTGAGGCGGACTAGAATGGGCCCTTGCTCCGGCGGTAACGAGCCAGCGGTCCTCAACAGGGTCGTATTTTAAAATCTTCCCCCCGCGCTTCGGAACGCGAAAGCGATCGACGATCGGAGCGACCTCGGGGTCGCCGCCGCATTTTCCGCCGTGCCGCTCGCGGACGGCATACTCATAATACTTTGGAGTCGATGCCTCGAGGAACAGGTCTACGCAGTCCAAGGAGAGGCCGCGCGGCGGCAGTTGTTTTTTGAGATGGGTCCTAAGCCGAAGCTCGGCCTGGGCCTCTAAGTCGCTCGCGGCGGAAGCCGCGCGGGGAAGGCCCCAAGCGATGCAGGTGACGAGTATAAAGAGAAAGATTAACGAAGATCGGAGTCGAGGTAGGCTCATGATTCGAAATTACTCGATTACCCCCCGACCTCCAAGCGCCAATCGAGGGCCTTATCTCACTCGCGCCGCCGCGGCGCCCTTGGACAGCAGTATCTGCCAGACTTGCATCTCCCGCGCGCGGAAGGCCCCGGCGCAGGCCAGCAGGTAGAACTTCCACATCCGGTAGAACTTCTTCGAATATTTGGCCTGCAATTTATCCCAGTGACGGTGGAAATTCGCGAACCAGGCCATGAGCGTCTTGTCGTAATCGGGACCGATATTGTGCCAGTCCTCCATCACGAACAGCCCCTCGATGGCGGCGCCGATCTGGGCGATCGAGGGCAGCATGGCGTTGGGAAAGATGTAGCGGTCGATCCAAGGATCGATGTGCGTGGTGGAAACATTGCCTCCGATGGTGTGCAGCAAAAACAGGCCGTCGTCGGCAAGGCAGCGCTCGGCGACGATCTCCATGTAATGCCGGTAATTCTTGTAGCCGACGTGCTCGAACATCCCGATCGAGACGACGCGGTCGAATCGTTCGCTCTTCAGGTCGCGGTAATCCTGCAGGCGATACGCCACGCCGGGCGCCTCGTTGTGCTTGCGGGCGTAGGCGTATTGATTTTTCGAAACCGTGATTCCGACGACGCGCGCTCCGTGTCGCTGGGCGGCATACTTCGCGAAGGCGCCCCAGCCGCAGCCGATGTCCAGCACCCTCATGCCGGGCTTGAGCCCGAGTTTCTTGCAGCACAGCTCCAGCTTCTGCTCTTGGGCCTCCTCCAAGTCGGCGGCGCCTTTCCAGTAGCCGCAGGAGTAGACCATGCGGCGGTCCAGCATGGCCTCGTAGAGGTCGTTCCCGATGTCGTAGTGGCTGCCCGCGTTGAAGAAGGCCCGGGACTTGCGTTGCAGGTTGAAGATCTTGGCGCGCAGGGTATCCAACACCAGCGCCCAAGAAGGCATCTCGCGGTCGACCTTCGCGCGAAAGACGCGGCAGGCGACCTCGTCGACGCGCTCGGCGTCCCACCAACCCTCGACGTAAGATTCGCCGACACCGAGGGAGCCGTCGGCCAGGAGGCGGTCGTAGAATTTTTCGTTGTGAACTTGGATGTCCCAGGGCCGGCGGCCGTTGATCCGGATGCCCGCCTTGGCCAGAAGTCGGGCGACGGAGGCCTTCCCGCCCACGGCGCGGCCGAGACCGGGACGGCCGGCGATTTCGCCGAGCCAGGGCGCAAAATTTGAAGCGGCCTTCATAGGCACCCCCAAAATCCGGGACCAAGGCGAGTATAGCGCGAATGGGGATGGGCGAATAAAAAAAGATCGGAGCAGAAGATTTCTCTATCCGCTCCGACCCGGGGGCACACTTTATAAATTTTGTTTTTTTCCGAGGAGTTTTTCTTTCCTCGGCGGCGTCTTTCGACGCACGCCAATACTAGATTGCAGGCTTTGTGCCAGTTTTGGTGAATTCAAATAACTAAATGAAATTATTAAAATTATTTAGTTTAACAGGAATTTTATTTTTAATTTTATCTGTATGAAATATAAAAATTAAATTCAAATTTTAAATTATTAGGCCAGAATTTATAAAATTTGGAGATGGCGGGAGAAGGTAAGAAAAGTAAGACGGGGAAAAGTAAGACGGAGCAAAAGACTCCGACCCAGCCCCTTCAAAAAACCCCACTCTTGACAAGTGCTTAGCAGATTTGGTGAAAGGGGCGTCCCTTTTCACCTCCCCGAGATTCCGTCATGTCCTTGAACGAAACCGAGGCCCAGGAGCTGGGCAAAAGCGAAGAAGAGCTTTGGCAGAAAGTCCACAGCTCAATCCTAAGCGAGATGCGCCAGACGCGCAGCGACTTCGAGGCCGACCGCCGCACCGCCCGCGACCTGACCAGCCAGATCGTCGCCACGCGCCGCGACGAGGATAAGGCCGCCCTGGCCAGCGACGAGGCCGTGGCCCACGGCCTGGCCAAGCTGCGCAAAAACAAGTCCTCCGACCTCGAGGCCTTGGCCGAGCAGCCCTACTTCGCCCGCGTCGTCACCCTCGAGGGCGACCGACGCATCGAATTCAAACTGGGGACGGCCAGCTTTCCCGAGCAACGCATCGTCGACTGGCGGAAGGCGCCGATCAGCAAGCTCTATTACGACTACCGCGAGGGGGAAGAATTCTGCGAGACCATCCAGGGCCAAGAGCACGAGGGCGTCATCCAGCTGCGACGCTCCTACCAGGGCCTCGAAAACCATCTCCAACGCATCGAAACCAAGGAAGGCGTCATCGTCCGCACCGACGAAGGCTGGAAGGTGCAATCCCTGCATCCCGCACTCTCGCGCGGCGAGGAGCACGACGGCCACCTTCCGCCGATCCTCTCGCTGATCACCGCGGAGCAATTCCGTCTCATCACGCAAAACCCGCAGAAGCCCATGGTCATCCAGGGCATCGCCGGCAGCGGAAAAACCACGGTGGCCCTGCACCGCCTGGCCTGGCTGCTCCACGAGGACAACAGCGACGCGCGCCCGGAGCGATGCCTCGTAGTCATGTTCAACCGCTCCCTGAAGGCCTACGTCGAGACGACGATGCCCGAACTGAAGATCCCCAACGTGCCCATCCGCACCTATTCGCAGTGGTGCGGCGCCCTGGCCAACGACTTGGTCGGCCCGCGCCCAAGCGGCTCCTTCGAAAAGGGCCGCGACCTCGAGCTGTTGAAATCCTCCGGACAGTGCCTCGACATGCTGATGCAATACGTCTCGCAGCACCCGCACCGCCCCGAGCGCAGCTTCGTCGACGATCTCTTCGACTTCTACGACTGGCTGAGCCGTCAGGACATGATCTGGCGGAAGTGGAGCTTGGTGCAATCCCAGCTCAAGGAACAGGTCGCCAAGCGCGTCTGTGACGCGCAAGACGACGCCATCCTGCTGCACCTGGTATACGCCGAGCACGGCTACTATCCGGCGAAATCCGCGAAGAGCCTGGGCGTCTGCGACCACATCGTGATCGACGAGGCGCAGGACTTCGGCAGCGTCGAGATCCGCGGACTGCTCAACGCCCTCGACCGCGACCGCACCGTCACGATCGTCGGCGACGTCGCGCAGAAGATCGTCGGCGGCCGCGATTTCGGCGGCTGGAACCAATTGCTGAAGGAGGCCGGCTTCACCGACACGATGCCGATCTCGTTGACCGTTTCGTTCCGTTCCACCGTCGAGGTCATGGAGATCGCCGAACACCTGCGCGGCGAAAAGTTCGGCTCGAAGGAGAACGCCGCCAGCGGCCGGCGCGGCCCCATTCCCTCCTTCCGCCGCGTCGAGAACCCCACCCTGCTCGCCCACCGCATCGGCCACTGGATCGCCGCCCGACAGCAGGACAGCAAGAAGGCGCTGTCGGCCGTCATCTGCCGCTGGCCCAAGCAGGCGGCGGCCCTGACCGAGGAGCTGCGCAAGATCGGCTACCCGGCGGTGCGCCTGGGACACCGCGAGCAATTCGATTTCTCGCCGGGCGTCACGATCACCAACGTCCAGCAGGTGAAGGGCCTGGAGTTTCGCAACGTCCTCATCGTCGAGCCCTCCGAGGAAAACTACCATCCCGACAACGAGGAGGAGTGCAACCTGCTCTACGTCGCCGTGACCCGGGCCGAGGAACGCCTCGACTTCCTCGGGACGCAGCGGCCGACCTCGATCCTGCCCGTCTTAGCCAAAGCCGACGAAGAATAAGCTGCACTCGAGCCAAGAGTTTTTTTTCCTTTCTTCGTCCGGGGAAAATCGGCGATCCTTTCCATCGAAGGGTAAGCGATCTCGACGCGGAGGTTTTGTTATGGGCATTCTCTCCTGGATCGTCTTCGGCCTGATCGCCGGCGCCATCGCCAAATTCCTGATGCCGGGCGACGACCCCGGCGGCTGCATCATGACCATCCTGCTGGGCGTGGCCGGCGCGGTGATCGGCGGCTTCATCGCCTCCACCCTGGGGATAGGCGGCGGGGTCACCAACTTCGACCTGCGCAGCTTCCTCGTCGCGGTGGGCGGAGCCATGGTCCTGTTGCTGGGCTACCGGCTACTGCGCGGGCGGAGATAGGAAGACGGAGCAAATCCCACCGCCGCCATTTCCTCGCCCAAAGATTTCTCCTAAAATAGATTTAACATCCGGCCCCACCGGCCAAGTCATTAATTTATCACGCATTTTTCCGAAGGGCTCGGATGTTATCCCGCGAATGCCAGGGCATTCCGAAGGAATCTTTATGAAATTATTGTATTTTTTGGTGATGTTCGCGACGGGGCTGTTAGCCCTCCCCGCCCAAGCCACCACCCCCCTCGAGCGCCTCAACCAAGAGCTGCAAAGCCAGTCCCAGTCCGTCGAGACCTTGGCGACTAGCTCGGACGAGCTGCGCCAGGCCGCCTTGGAGGCCGCCGCCTACCCGAACGTCCTTTGGGAAATGGACCGCCAGCAAAAGCGCTCCAGCGAGCAGTTCCAGCGACTGATCGCCCCCTACCCCCGCAAGACCCAAGAAAAGATCTACGACCTCGTGCGCTACCCGAACCTCGTCGAAGATTTGGTGGAAGGCGGTCCCAAGTCGAAAGACCAAATCAAGGCAATGACCCGCCAACTCCCCAAGGGCATACAAGACGCGGCCAAAGAATTGGGCACTAAGGAATACGCCCTGCTCCGCGACATCCGCAATCTCAACCTCCAATCCGACCGCGATCTCGAAAACTCCCTGCAAGATATCCCGGAGTCGAGCCGCCAGGCCTACCGCAAGCTCTTGGGCCACCCCGAGATCCTCCGCGCCCTCTCCGACGACCGCGATCTGACCTTGGCCATGGGAGACGCCTACCGCGCCAATCCCACTCAAGCGAAGGTCAAGCTCGACGAGTTCAGCACCCAAGTCGCGCGGCAGCAAGAAGAGGCGCTGAGCGACTATCGCCAGACGCTCGCGAATGACCCCAAGGCCCGCGAGGACCTGAAAAAGTCCGCCAAGGCCTTCGCCAAGGAGAACGGTTACGACGACTACGACGATTATTATCCTCCGCCGCAAACGTCCTCGAGCCAGACGGTGGTGAACATCAATATCAATCCCTACCCCTACTGGTTCGGCTATCCCTATTGGTACAGCGTGCCGGTTTGGCGGCCTTATCCGCTCTGGTATTGGACGGGCTTCTGGGGCTGGGACAGCGGCTTCTATGTGTGGGGATTCCCCTCCTACTATTACACGTCTTGGTTCTACGGCTACCCGCGCCACTTCTACCGCTATCCATATCTGTCGAGCTGTTATGGCAATTACTATTACCGCTGGCGCGGGAATCCCTACTATTACAACGGCTTCTATCGGGGCGTGAACGGCTGGTACAACCGCTACGGGTACCGCGCGCCGATCACCCTGTATCGCGGCGACTCGGGCAGCGCGCAGCGCTGGCGCGATTACGGAGAGCGACAGGAAGTGCAACGCCGCCGTTACACGCCCACCTCGGCCGGCTACCAACCTTACTGGCGGGACAAGCCGGACCGCGACGGCAAGGGTAAACCCGACTTCGTGAAAGGCGCGCCGCGAGGCAAGCCTGGCGGAGACGACGCGACGCCCGCTTCGGGCCGCTATCGGGGCCGCTTCCAAGACGGCGCGGCGCCGGGCCAAGGCAGTTCCACCGAGGCGAATCGCCGCGGCGGGCGCCCCAAGATCGACCGCGGCGGCTCCGATCCGAGCGGTTTCCAGCCGGGCGAAGCTCGGGAAAATCCCCGCGGCCGTCCCAACGTCAACGCCCGGAGCCGCGACAATCTACCCGCCGACAAAGCGTCTCCTGGTTCGTCCGGCGTCTCGAATCGCTCCGGCTTCGCGCCGCCGGCGAATCGCGCCCCGGAACGCGGCGGCGGATCCTACGGCTTTCGCGACTCCGACAACAGTTCCTCCTTCGGCTCGGGACGCAGCCGCTCCTCCTGGGGCGGAGGCTCTCCTTCGGGCTTCCGGGAGCGCAGCTCTTTCGGCGGCTCATTCGGAGGAGGCTCCGGTAGATCGCGATCCCCGTCCTTCCATGGCGGAGGCGGCGGCCGGGGCCGGCGGTAAGCAGGTCCTAGGCCCCTCTCAGAGTCTTTGCGTCGTCGTCTTTCCAATTTACTTTGCCGCGCGATTACGGAACAATCCGGGCCGCCCCTAAATCACCCATAAAGGAGCCGCCCATGTCCCCACAGGTTCGCAGCCTCTCCCTTGCGCTCTTCCTCTTTTGGTGTACGGTCGCCTGCAGCAACGGCGGCAATCAAGCGCCGATCGCCGATGCCGGAGAAGATCAGGTGGTCTTCGTGGGCGAGACGGTTCAACTCGACGGGAGCGGGTCGAGCGATCCGGAGGGCGACGCCTTGGCGCCGCTCTGGGAATTCGAGACGATGCCCACGGCGAGCCAGGCCAGCCACGCTGCGCCTAAGGAATTCCGCAGCAGCTTCACTCCCGACGTGCCGGGCCTTTATCGGGCCCGTCTCGTCGTCGACGACGGCAACCCGGTCCAGGAGGCCTCCCAGGCCGACACCGTCGAGATCCAGGCCTTGGTCCCGCTGCCCTTTCAGGGCATCGCGATGGACTACGATCCCGAGGCCCGCTGCAGCGACGACAATTGGACGACCAACACGCCGGTGGCCTGCTCGCCGCAGCTTTCCTTCACCTGTCCCGCCCCGCCGCCGGGGGATCCCTTCCAGAATTTGAGCGGCTGTCCCGACCGCTGCCAGAGCTGCTTCGATCAGGACCTCGCCGCCTTGAAGAGCAATCTTCAGGTCGGCACGATCACGGTCTACCAGCCCAACTATTACATCCTTAAGGCCGCGCAGGCCCAGGGACTGAAGGTCTTGTTGGGGCTCTTCAACGACTCGGTCTTGGCCCTCACGAAAACGAACGACGGAAAGACGGACTGCACCTTCGCCGGTTTTCCGGCGCTTTGCGGGGACGGCGTGGTGGCCAGCTTGGTCGACGGGGCCTGCGGCGCGACGACGCCTTGGGCGCCGCAGACCTTCTGCACGGCGGGGACCTACATTCCCGCCTTGAAGCCGTTTTTCGACGATGGAACCGTGGTCGGAGTGCAGCTGGGCAACGAAATATTATCCTCGCCGGTCAACGGCGCGACGCTGACGCCCGCGCAGGTTCAGGCCGCCGCGACGACCTTGCGCAACGGACTCAACCAGCGGGGCTATACGGGGATTCCGGTGATCGTCTCGTCGGTGGCGGGACTGGAAAAGGACCTCTGTACGAACGGGGCGCCCTTACCGAACATCGACGGCATCGCCTCGCATCCCTACTGCAACAACGTTGCGAGCGTCCCGCCGACTTGGCCCTTCGAATCGGGGAACACCCCGGCGCAAGCGGCGAAGGCCTGCGCCGACCAGGTGCTGTCGATCTTTCAAGAGGTGGCGGTTACGCCCTGCGGGGCGGACCACGTCTTCATCGGCGAGACCGGCTATAACACCGGTTGTCCCGGGGGTTCCGACGAGGCCAATCACCTCGCCGTGGCCGAGAGCTTCTTCCCCGAGATGGTGTCGCTGGCCTGCCAAAATAACATTCCCTTGTTTTTCTTCGATTACGTCGACGCCTGCCCCGCCGGAGGCTGCCTGCCGGGCTGCTCCGGCGAGACCAACGTCGGCAACGGATATTTCGGCATCTATCATACGGAAAACTACCTGACGAAGGGCGACCTGGTGCTGAAATACCCGGCGGTCCCGGATCTGAGCTGCCCGTAGGAAGACGGAAGTTCGATTTTCGAAATAGGAAATACCTTATGACCTCTATTTTTCGAGACGGTATTCCAATTGATAATCCCAAACTGCTTTTGAATTTAGAAATGAGTCAAACTGATTTCTGTACTCAGCTAGGTTTGGTAAAAGGACCCCCTGGGTTGATATTTGAACATCTCTTTAATTGTAAATTTCTCTCCGGCATAGAATCTTCCTGTAGAGTTCATTTCGTTGAAGGAAAACTCAAAAAAGTTACGCTTACTAGTGATCAGGCTGGATTTTATCATGAGGTCCACAAAAAATTGTCGGCCGCCCTCGGTAAACCGAAACGAGTTTCCGAAGGCAGACATCCTGACTGGCCGGAACTGACTTGGGACCTTGAGACTATGATAGCCGAGCTAGGGCCTTGGGAGTATTGGGGCTGCATGTTGTATAGTTTGTCTTTTGAGAGAAAATGAGAGGTTTGACCCCATGACTCAGACGATAACTCTTCCTTTCCCGGATCGCTTGCTGGACATCCTCAATTCCGCCTCGCTTGCCCTGATGCTCTCAGTGGGCCACCGCGCGAGGCTCTTCGACGTCATGGCCGAAATGGATTGGGCGACCAGCGAGGAGATCGCCCGTCGCGCCGAAAAGAACGAACGCTACGTCCGCGAATGGCTCGGCGCGATGACGGTCGGCCGCATCGTCGAGTACGACCCCGCCTCCCGGCGCTACCGCCTTCCTCCGGAACACGCCGCGGCCCTAATCCGCAAGGCGGCGCCCAACAACATGGCCCCCTTCTTTCAATACATCCCGATGATGGGCTCGGTGGAAGACCGCATCCTCGACTGCTTCGACAAGGGCGGCGGCGTCCCCTACGACGCCTTCGCCCGCTTCCACGACGTGATGGCCGAGGACAGCGAGCAGACTGTCGTGAGCGCCATCGAAGATCATGTCCTGCCCCTGGTGCCCGAGCTGGCCGCCCGCCTGCGCGACGGCATCGACGCGCTGGACGTCGGCTGCGGCCGCGGCCGCGCCCTGCTGCGCCTGGCCGAGCTTTTTCCCAAGAGCCGCTTCACGGGCTACGACCTCTCCGAGACCGCCGTCTCAAGGGCGCGCGAGGAAGCCGCACAACGAGGATTGAAAAACCTGTGTTTCGCCGCCAAGGACCTCACCGAATGGCGCGAAGGGCCCAACTACGATTTCATCACCGCGCTCGACGCGATTCACGACCAAAAGGCCCCCGACCGGGTCTTGAGCGCCATCCATTCCGCCCTGCGGCCCGGCGGGATCTTCCTGATGCAGGACATCCGCGCCTCCAGCCGCCTCGAGAACAATCTCGACCACCCCAGCGCGCCCTTCCTCTACACGGTCTCCTGCCTGCACTGCATGACCGTCTCGCTGGCCCAGGGCGGCGCGGGCCTCGGCGCGGTCTGGGGCGAGGAGAAGGCCCGCGAGATGCTGGCCGCCGCCGGATTCAGCGACGTGCAGGTGCACAACCTGGCGCACGACTTTCAAAATTCCTTTTTCGTGATGAGGAAGCGCTAGGGATTTTCGTCTTTCCGGAACAGCTTCATCAGGTGCTCCTGGAAGGCGGGGTCCAGCTTCGGGGCCGGCAGCCCGCGGCCGGCCTCTCGGGTGCGGCGGTAGGCCTCGATGAAGCGCATGCAGGGCGGGCACAAGCGGAAATGCCTCAGCATCCGCTTTTCGGTCTTGGCGTCCAGGTTCTTCTCGAGGAAATCGTAGGCGAGGGCCTCGATCTCCTCGCAGGTGGGCATGCGCAGGGCCCGATCGATCCAACGGCTGAGCTTGCTCTTAATCGACATACTTCTCCTCAAGCTTCTTGCGCAAAAACATCCGCGCCCGGTGTACCCGCACCTTCATCACGCCTTTGTCTAGGCCGAGAATCGCGCAAACTTCGTTCTCGGAAAGTTCCTCGACGTCTTTAAGGACATAAGGCGCCCGGTAATCTTCGGGCAGGAGGCCGATGCACTCTTTGAGATAGGCGCGCGCCTCGCTTTCTAAAAGCGCCGCCTCCGGCAGCCGGTGCCAATCGCGATTGGGATCGACGGCAACGCCGTCCTCATAGCGGGGCAGCACCTCTTCCCACGAAACCGTCGCCTCGCCGCGCTTGGAGCGGATCCGCATCAGGGCCTCGTTGACCGTCACGCGGTAAATCCAGGTGGAGAACTTGGCCTCGCCCTTGAACGTGTCGATCTTCTCGAGCACCTTGCGAAACACCTCCTGTAAGACCTCGCGCGCTTCCTCCTCGTGCCGCAGGAAGCGATACGCGACCCCGTAGAGCTTTTGGGAATAATCGGCGATCAAGGCGCGAAAGGCCGATTCTTCGCGGCGAACCAAGCCCAGGACGAAGTCTTCTTCGGCTTTGGATGCGGAGTCAGGAGAAAGATTACCGGAGCCCGCAAATATTTTTCCCGGCTCGGCCATGCCGCCTTCGATTATACTCCGCCCTTCGGATTAGCCCAGCAATATGATTGGGTTTATCGGTTATTTCTCTCCCGCCGTTACTTTTCCGCGCGCGCCACATCCTAAGCCCAAACGCGTCAACCGCCTTCACGGGAGAGAACATGAAACGCCGCAACCTGCTTTGGAAATCCGTCTTCGTCGCCGCCCTGCTCGCCGCCCTCGTCTTCAGCGATTGGCTCGTCTTGGGCTACCGGGCCTTGGGCTATCCGGTGACCGCTCCCGGGCAGGCCTGCAACATCGTGGTTCGGAACGATTATGCCTACGTCGCTCTGGCCGAGAGAGGAATCGGCATCTATGAGCTCGAATCGGGACGACTCGTCGGAACGCTGTCTCCGGCGGAGGCGGGTGGCAGCGTCGACGATCTCGACGTCTCGGGCGGCCTGCTGTTCGCATTGGACGCCCGAATCCCCGGCGCGCTCACGGTTTATTCGCTTGGCGATCCGAAGAAACCACGCCAGGTCGCGGGCCCGGTACCGGTCGAGGTCGGCCCCTTTTCGGGAGTCTCGGCCGCGGCCGGACGGGTGATCGTCTCCGGCGGCACCTCGCGCCTGACGCTGCGCCACTATGACCCGCAAGGAAACCTCTCGACGGAATTCACGGCGACGGACTTGGGCCGCGGCCAGCCCGACGTGCTCCTGCGTCCGGATGGGCGCGCGGCCGCCGTCTCGACGCATTTCACCGGGCCGGAATTCGGATTGACCACGCTCGATCTCCGCGGAACCGAACCGCGGCTCGCCGGCACCCTGCCCCTACCCGAGGCCGGATTCACCGAAGGCGGCAGCAAGCCGGCGAATTTCCCTATCGAAGGGGCCTGGGCCGGCAAATCGCTCCTGCTCGCGCAAGGGGATACGCTGGCCGTCGTCGACCTCTCCGACCTGTCGCGCCCGAATCTGCAGCGCCGCCTGGACCTCGGCGTCCATCCGGTGAACGTCGACGTTGCGGAAGACCTCGTCGCGGCCGTCGGCTCCTTTCCCCGCGAGCTCCTGGTGCTTTTCGAACTGGGCGAGGACGGCACGCCGCGGCGGATGCGCCGCCTTTCGCTCCCGGAGGGATCCAGGCCCACGGGCGTCGCGATCGGCTCCGATCGCGTCGCGGTGGCGACCCAAGAAGGCGGAGTCTTGTTTTTTCAACGCTAACCTAAAGGAGGAACCATGTTTCCCATCATCACCCAAATCCTGAAACCCATCGCCCTGATCGGCCTCATCGGCCTGGCCGCCTGCCAAAGCGCGGGAGGCGTCACCGTCGGCAATGCCGATCCGCAGATGGCGGAGTACGAGGTGACGCTGCGCAGCACCTGGACCCAGTCCAACCATCCCTTCGAGTATCCGGAGGCGGGCGTCCTGACCGGGCCCCACTTCTCGGGCTTGATCGGCGCCACGCACGACGGCCAATACGAGATCTTCGCGGAAGGAAAAACGCCCACTCCCGGCCTGGAGCGTCTGAGCGAGGAAGGCAAGCACGACCCTCTCAATCGGGAGATCCAGGCGGCGATCGCGGCCGGAAACGTGGGCGCGCTCTTCGAGACCGATCCCCTGCGGGACTTTTCGCAAGGCGTGAGCGCCCGTTTCCGCATCGACGAGCGCCACCCACAGGTCTCGGCAGTGGCGATGATCGCCCCGAGCCCCGACTGGTTTGCCGGCGTCCGCAATCTCAACCTCATGGAAAACGGGCAATGGGTGCGGAGCAGGACGGTGACGCTCTACGGCTACGACTCGGGCGGCGACACGGGCGCGACCTACAAGGCGCCCGACATGGATGCTAATCCCAAGCAGGCAACGCGACTCGCCAAAGACCCGCACTTCGTCAAGAACGGGCAGTTGATCCCGGTGGGGACGCTGACCTTCACCAAACTGTAAGAACGGGGCGCAAAAGGCGGCGGGGTCTTGCGAAGGACCCCGCCGTTTTTTCAATTTTCAAGGGAGGAATTGCGATGGAAGCCTTGCGCAAAAACTTGATCGCCCTGCTGAGCCTGGTCGTCGCCGTCGGGGCCTTGAGCTACGGCGCCTATCGCAACGAGCAAAGCGAGCGGAACCGGAACATCCGCGTCGCTTGCTTCGAGGTGCTGAAAAATTTGGGCGAGCTGCAGACTCTCGTTCATTACGCGCACTACGACAAGGACCCGAAAGCCGGAAACCCGATCGGCGGGTGGGGCCGAGTGTTGCTGATCCAGGATTTGGCGATGGTGCTTCCCGAACCGATGCCAAGCAGCACGCAGCGGCTCTTCCAGGCCTGGCAGAGAAATTTCGACGGGATCGGCGAGGAAGAGGCGCCGACGGAGCGGATCCTGGCGGGGATTCGCGAGGCTCGGGGCGCGACCTTGGAGGTGCTGAGGGGGCTGCGCTAAAAACTCCATGGACAAAGAAATCTACGTCCACGGCCTAAGGCAGTAAATCAAGGCGCGTTGGCCTGCATGGTCTCCAGCTCTTCGGCACAGCGGGCCTGGCTGGAGTAGATCAGGTACTCGCTCTTCGGGCCGACCTTGCAGGAATAAAAATCGGCCTTGCCCGTAAAGGATCCCGTATCTCCCGTCCCATGATGCTTGCAGGAGGCCCCGGTCAGGGTTTTGGCGGTGACGGGGGCGCACTTGGCCTTTTCGGGACGAAGCCAGTCGAAGCCGTATTTACCCGCCAGCTCGCCGGGGGCTGCCGTTGCGGCAAGGGCCAGGGGAGTGAATGCGAAGAAAGATAGGGCACTGGTGGTGATGAGTCTTTTTATATGTAATTTCATAAAGTTATAATTTGCTCCGTCTTCCTTTTTTTCCTTTTTTTACTTCCGGCCAACGGGAATCCCCCTGAATCTCCAGAGGACCAGGGCAAGGGCAAATAGCATAGCGACCGAGGCCCCCGAGGGGAAACGCGCCTCTCCTGTGCCCAATTGGCAACCTCCGCCTTCGATCAAGGCGCCGCCCCCCGAGGCAAGGACCGTGAAAGCGACAGAGCTGGTATTGTTGCTGGGATCGGGATCCAGTGCCGTCGAAGCGGCCGTCGCCGTGTTCACATAATCGCCGGGCGTAGCGCTACTGGCCTCAATAAGGATCACAACGGCGTCGCCGCCGGCGACAGTGCCCAGATCACAGGCGAGGGTCTGACCGGTAACCAAACAAGTCCCTTGGTCGGGAGCCGCGGAGATAAAATTCACCCCTGCGGGAAGCGTATCTTCCAAGGTGACAAGATCCGCGGCCGTGGGGCCGTTGTTGGTGACTGTGACGGTAAAGGTGATGGTCTCGTTGACCTCCACCGGAGTGGCAGCCACGGTCTTGAGCACCGCCAGATCCGCGATCTGGGCCTCGTAGGCACCGATATCGCACCGGATGCCTTGGGGCCGGGTCACACCCCGCTGGTCGTCGGAGGCGCAGTTGGGAAAACCGGATCCCGCCGCTCCCGGATTGCCGGCATCCATGGCCGCAGAGCCCAGCAGCAGCGCATGGGTTTGGGTCGGCCCTCCGTTGGCGGCCAGAGGCCCCAACATTGGGTCGGTGTTTTGCAAACCGTTGTTAGTGAAATTGCAGTCGGTCTCGCTTTCCAAATTAAAGCCGTCATCGACAAGGCTGTTGCCGTCGCAATTGACGCCCGCTCCGTCGGTTCCTACCTGATTATTGGCGACAATATTGTTAGCAAGATTGACCGAAAAGAGGGGCCCGTTCCCCTCCGTAAAGAAATTCGGCACATGGATGCCGCCGCCGTCGCCTCCCTGGCCGACCGAATTGGGCCCCACGCCGCCGATTCCGGTTTGGTTTAACACAATGGTATTATTGTTGAGCAGAACGGACCCGTCATCGCTTTCGTCCGCGGAAACATAGACTCCGCCGCCACCGCCGCCGCTGCCGCCGAAGACTCCGGCACCGCCTCCGTTGCCGGTGGTATTGCCGGAAACCGTGTTGTTTTCCAGAAGGGCGAAAATGTTGCTGAGCCCGGCCGGGGCGAGGCTGGCTCGCGGAATTCGCACTTCAAAGTATATCCCGCCGCCAAGCCCGCCCGTCCCGCCGATGGTGCTGCCGGCGAAGCCGCCGTTGCCGGTGTTGTTTCCGCTGATCGTGGAATGGGTGATTTGCACATCGGAACCGCCGGAGACAAATAGGCCTCCGCCGTGACCGCCCGCTCCTCCGGAGGTGTTGACCGCGTCTCCACCGTTGCCGGTGGTATTGCCGCTGACGGTGGAGCGGCTGACGAGCAAGGCGGTCCCGTTAAAATCATCGTAGGCGATGCCGCCGCCACGGCCTCCCGGTCCGCCAGCTGTATTGCCTAGGGCCCCGTTGCCGGTGCCGTTATTGCGGACCACGCTTTCTTCGACCGTCAATTCGCTGACCGCGAAAATGCCGCCGCCATAACCACCGCTATTCCCGGCCGTGGGGGTGGTGTTGGGAACGACCGCGTTTCCGGTTCGGTTGCCCTCGATGAGGGTGCGAAATACCCGCAGAGAAACGGACTGCAAGGCGGAGGGACCCGCTTGATAAATACCGCCGCCAAAACCTCCAGTGGCCGTGAAAGAGTTGGCGGAAGAAGTGCCGTTGCCGGCGGCATTGTCGGCCACGCGGCTATTGGTGATTTCCAGGCTATTGTCGAACCCTATCCTGATGCCGCCGCCGTTAGGATCGGCGGTGGTGGTATTGTCGGGGGCAAGTCCGTTGACGATATTCAAGGCGTCCAACGTGACAAACGTTGTGTTGGGCGACATCGAATCGACGACGTCAAAGACCCGATCGCGGGGACTGAGTCCGGCGGCGTCGATGGTGGTGGCGAGGGGATCGTTGGGGTCGGCCCCCTGGATGGCCATATCGACCAAGATATCCAAGTCGCCGCTGGTGTTGTCGTCGTTGGGGCTGCCTGAGACGGTCAAGGTGTAATTGCCCGCGGGGAGGACCACTGTATCGTTGACACCAAAACCGTCTCCGCTGCTGTTGGCGCAGCCCCCTTGCAAGGCTCCGTTGTTTAGGGAGGAGATGGCGTCTCGCAGACTGCAATTGGCACCGTCGTCGGCGTCGGCCGTCGTGCCGACTTGGATCGTGACCGCCAAGGCCGAGGATGAGAGGAGAAGGAAAGACAGGGCAAATATAGAAATTTTCGCTTGAAGTTTCACGGAACCTCCCGCTTTGGAATGATGAGGGCTAAGGGACGATGAGCCCATGAGACCAGAGAATGGGGAAAATGCCTAGCGGAAAGAAGGAACCCAAAAGTCTCAAGACGAGGAGATCACGCCGGGGAGCTCGTCGTAGCCTCGGCCCCTGAATTCCAGAAAACAAAAACCGTTGCCGAAGGGGTCTGCCAGGTTGGCGATGCGGCCCCAAGGCTGCGACCGAATGCTCCCTTCCAAGCGACCCCCCGCGACTTGGGCTCGGGCAACGGCGAGTTCCAAATCTTGAACGGCGAAATCCAGAGAGCCGCGGCGAGGAAGAAAGCCTCTCCCTTTCCAATGGCAACGAAGGCCACGATCGACGGGGAAGAGTCAATGAATGAAGGAGATGCCATAGGGCGGAGACCTCGCCCTCCTTCCTAACATAGTTCGAAATCTGCGGAGAGCCGAAATATTTTGCCTCCGTTCCGTCGCGGCGGTATGTATGCGGGCAGGAGGTGCTCATGAGAAAAATTCTTTATTTGCTGTTGGTGGTGATGACGGTTTCGGTGAGTCCCTTGGTCCGGGCGCAAACCGAGCGCGACATCAGCGGAACCTATTGGGTGCAGGGCACCAATCCGGGCGGGAAAGGCGCTTATCAAGGCATCGCCACGGTCGTAAAAACAGGCGATGCCTACCGCGTGCACTGGGAGGTCGGCACGGTTTATCAGGGCGTCGGCAAGCTGAAGGGGAATACCTTCCAAGTGGAATGGGGCACCTCAAAAGAAAACGTCGGCACGGTGACCTACCAGCTGCAACCCGACGGCTCCTTGAAGGGCACGTGGTACGTCGCAAAAAACCCGGGATCGCTGGGGACGGAGACCTTGTCTCCGAAAAGGAAGTAACGAAAAGTAAAATCGGATGCAACGACGGGGACTCCCGTCTATTCAGTCAGCTTTTCGCTCGGCGCGGCGTATTTTGAGGGCGGTGGCTCCCAGGGGCGAGCGAAGTCGAGTCGAGGAAGGCAAGTCATTTCGGGGACTTTTCGTGGGAGCGTGAACTTTGGGCTTGGCACGCATCTTGGAACTCCCCCTTTCCATGGGCAGCCCCACCGAAATCAAGCTCCATTTCTCGGTCGCGCCGAGGCGCAGCACCGGCTTCATCACCGATGGAAAATTCCTGAAATTCAGCTCCCCCTACCCGCAAAGCGGCACCAAGCTTTACGGGGGCGAGCTTTCCATCGATTTCCGAGAGACCTCGAAGAACGCCCAAGGTCGTCCCAAGCTGCGACGCTTCGGCGAATTGGCTCTCATGTATTATTACGGCAGGTCCGACGACCACTTCGACGAAAGCGACCTGCCCTTGGGCGACAATCCGCTGGCGGGATTGATCCGTTTCAGCGCGACCCGCGACTCGCGAAGCCATTTTTTAATGGCCGAGTGGCGCTTCCCGCTTTTCGAGCCGGTGTACCGCTCCAAGCACCTGCGCCTCGTCCAGCCCCAGTATGGCCTGGGGGTGGGCGGGCTTTTCATCCACACCCACGTCACCCAGGACAGCCAATCGACGGTCGCGGAAAAGTGGCCGGCCTTCATCACCGGCTCGACCCAGCTTCGGGTCGCGGAAGTGTCGATCGGACCGCTCGACCTTTCCTTCGAGGCCTCCGTTCGGATGCTCGCCGGCCAGACCTACGGCATCATGGGGGAGACGGCATTTCGCCTCACCTACCGTCGCTGAGCGACCTCCCGCCCAACACAACATTTTCTCCGCCAATCCGATCGACCAAGGGAAAGAAGGACAGCATGGGGGACACATTCTTAGAGCCTGGCTTGATGGCGGCCGGCGGTTGCGCCACCGGATTCTTCTGGAGCGCGGTGGCCGGGGACGCCAAGCTCGACACGGCGAAGGGCTGGGGCAGGGCCCTGATGGGCTGCGCGGCCGGCGCCGTCAACGCCTTCACGATTTACACGGTCACCGACCATTTCGCCCGAGACCGCGACCTCGCCCGGGGCTTGACCTTGGGTTGGTTCGGCGCCCAATCAGGGGCCGGCCTGGCCAATTGGCTGGGCCGCCGCTACCAGTGGGAGGAAAAACCGCTCTTCAACGCCGTCGCCTTTCCCCTCAATTACGCCGCGACGCCGCTCATCTCGACCGCGGGACTATTGTGGGGAGGGGTCATCGGCGAGGCGGCGAGCGGCTTTAAAGCCGAGGTCGGCTTTTACGGCGGGATGCTGGTGTTCAACCACAAGCTCTGCATCTTCAACGCTGCCAAGGCTGGTAATTCCGGCGCCATCGGACACTGCTTCACAGCCAAGTCCCCCGGAGACACCCCCCAACACGAAAAGGCGCACATGGTTCAGACCGCCATCATGGGCGACGCCGGCACCTTGGCCTTGATCGGCAGCGACTTCATGACCCGCCTCTTCACCTTGCGTTGGAAGACCCTGGGGCAGAGCCCCGGCTACCTCACCCTCGAACCCTGGGCGGAGGATTACGCGGCCGGATACAAGGGCCCCAAGGTTAGCCCGGCCTTCGTGGTGCCCCCGGCCAAGATCAAGTGAAGGAAGTGAAAGGATATCACCATTGGGGGCGGTGGTGGCGGCGGGGGCTCGATAGGCGCGCAACAGCCCGGCTCAGCGCAAATTTCTTCGGGGCCGCAATTTTCCGAAGACTCGCATTCGGGGGGAGGCAAGCCGCTGGGGCAGATGATCTCGCAAGGCGGACATTCGCATTCCGGATCCTCGGGAGGGCACTCGCACTCGCAGGGAAGAGGCGGGGGCGGCATGCAACAACCTTCCAAGCAAGGCCCGAGGCCCGCGGCGAAACACTCGTCGTCCGCTCCGCAATGAGGAAAAGGGGTATTGCAGGTACCGGCGGGACAACCGCCGCTGGGACTTTCGACGTCGCCGATCACGCAGGCTCCGTCGCAGCAAGCGAGGAAAAGACCCAAAAATTGAAGTTCTTGATAATCCTCAGGACATTGCAGGCTGAGCGCGGCTTCGCAGGATTCGTTGCTCGTGCAGGGCCCGAGCTCACAATCGATCTTCCCATCCAAGGGCTGAAAGCTTTCGCAGACCTCTCCGATACCGTCTCCGTCAACATCCAGTTGGCTGGGATTGAAGTCTTGGGGGCAATTGTCCTTGGCGTCTTCGAAGCCGTCCCCATCTGCATCGGCGACCGGCGGCGGGGATTTTCTTCCGCATGCGCCGCCCGAGCCGGACACCATCGGGCCATTGGCCCCCTGGAGGGACTCGACGAAAATTCCAGGGAATATCAAGGCAACTAGCAAGAGACCGGCCGCCACGTGCAATTTTCTTATTGGCATACCCCCGCACTCCGAAGAAAATTACGATAAGTGTAAGGGATTCGTCTTCCACTGACAATCGCTAAGGCTTTCGGATGTTTTTCGGAGGGAAGAAGGGGCAGTGGTGGGGTTGGCTTTGGGCCGCGCTTTTGGCCGGATGCAGCGGGAGCGCCACCGTGCCCGCGCCTCTCGCCGAGATTCCCGCCGTGATCAGCATTCCCAACGACCTTTCGATCGACGTCTCCGAGGCCAACAGTTCCCCAAGCGGGATCCGATTCGTCTCCGGCAAGGCGCTGGTCGGCCCCGGCCCGCTCTCCAACGTCATTCCTATCGGTCCCGACCTTGCCAGGACGATCACTGAGGACGTCTTGCAAGGCCTGCTCAGTCCTTTCAATACCTTCGAAATCCCGGTAAGCCCCCAGACACGAAATTTCACGGGGACCTTGCCGGCGTCGGATACCCTGCCGCAGGTGTTCAAATTCGATTTTTCCGATTACGACTTCGACGGAGACGGCGTCAACGACGGCTTTACCGGCTGCACCTGTCCCGTGGGCTGCAACCTGCAGGTCTGCCCGGAGGAGGCGCCGCTTGAAGACTTAAGGCGGGTCGGTTTCCGCATTTGGATCCAAAACGACCCAGCTGGAAATTTTGAAAAGATCATGGCGGGGTTTTTCGAGCGGTTGCCGGTCAAGGACGATCCCCTCACGCCGGAAAACGAGGAAAATCCCGGCAAGGGAAGGTTCCGCGTCAACGTCTTTGAGGCCTCGGAGTCCGCACTTGAAAGACTGTTGATCGGGGTGATTTACGACCACAAGGATCCGGACAGTCCCTCCAACCAATCGACTCAGGCCTTTCTATGGAGGGATTTGACCCGCGACGACGGCACGATCTTGCTCTCCAATCAGATCAATACCGAGATCCGACAGCTTGGCCGCAACGATCCGGCCGGAACGGCCTACTTGGAAAAGTCCGTGAAGTCGACCTTCAACGGATTTGAAGACGCGGAATTTACCGGGGGCGAGGACAGTGTCGTTTCGGAGAGATACATCGGCCGGTTTCGAGACGACGCCGATTTTTGGAGCGGTTCCTACTTGCTGGATGAAGAGACGATGGATGTCGAAGTGCCCACGACCTGCGCGAGGATCTCCACCGCAAGCGAGGTACCGTCGGAAATCTGCGAGCAAGACCTGCTTATCGACACTTCGCAGGAAGCCTTCTTGCGTTCGACGCTGTTGTCGGATGTTTTGTTTCCCGCCGATTTCCCGCTTTTGCCCCCGCCCTTTTGATTCGGACCTTCGAAAGAAGAAGAAGGAAGACGGAGGTTCGAATCTCGGACGGAATTGAAGACGGAGGTTCGATTTTCGGTCGCTCTTTTGCTCGGTACTAAGCCCACCAATTTTTGAAATTTTGAGAAATCAAAGTCCCAATTTTTGATAAGAAAACGGCCTTCTTCCACCTCTCATTAATTAACCCATATTATTCAAATAGTTACCTATCTAGCCCTAGGCTGCGTCTTGGCACTGGACTTGAACTTAGAGACAAACAGGCACTCCAGCCTAGCCGTAAAAGGCGCTGAAAGAGGAATTGAGATGAGAACGAATATTTTACATGGTCTGCCCATTAAAAACGTCGAAGCCCAAGAGGGACAGAGCCTGCACAAAAAGGCCCCCTTAGAAAAACAACTGCCGGGCTTTGGAGGCGCGAAATCGTCCTCTCAGACATCGGAACGCAACCTCGGCCTGATCGGTAAGGAAATACTGAAACGGGAGCGCGGCGAGGCCTTCACCCTTCACTACCATGCGGCGTCAGAAGCCGCCGGCGCCCTGCAAGGCGACGGTTTCTTGCAGCAATATCGCGCCTTGAAAAAAATCGCCCGGGAGCAAGGCATGCCGGAGTCCGAGTTCCGCGGCTACGAAAGATGTCTTTACCGGCGCTTTTACCAGGCGGCCGCACAGGATACCGTTCGCGCGCACCAAACGGGCCGCAAGCCCAAGGTGGAACCCGGAGAGCTCGCCTACATCGCCAAGGTTGCGGATATTTCCGAAGAGCAGATTCGCCGCGACTCGTTGATCTTCCAAAAATGCGAGTTCGTGGCGCAAATTAAGGCGCTTCAGACCCGCAATCGCAATCACCACGCCTAGCGGAAAAAAGCGAACGGCTGTAGGTTCACTCTTCCGCTTTCACCGCCCCCAAGGCGAGGCTACAATGTAATTTCCATGAGGGAGTTTCTTGCGGACACCATCTTAGTCCTGCACTTTCTGTATATCGCCGGCCTGGTAATTCCCGTGCCGTTCATCGCACTAGGCTACCCTCTGGGATGGCATTGGGTGCGCCGCCCCCTCTGGCGCAGGCTACACTTGGCCGCGGTTCTTTTCTTGATCGTTCAAACCGTTGTCGGTTTCACTTGCCCCCTCACGGATTGGGAAGTCGAGCTGCGTCTTGGTTCGGGGCAACCCGCTTATGAGGAAAGTTTCGTGGAACATTGGGTCGGCCGGTGGATCTTTTTCGAGTGGGATGAGAAATATTTTACCGTAATCTATTTGATATTTAGCCTTACCGTGGTCTGGCTGTATCGAGTCTATCCACCCGACCGGGATGGAAAAATGAAGATTTGATTTTGGCCCGACTACTTTCCCGTTTCACCCATCATCTTTTGCATTTCCTGCATTTGAT
Organism: Deltaproteobacteria bacterium PRO3; assembly: GCA_030263375.1. Classification (NCBI taxonomy): domain Bacteria; class Deltaproteobacteria; species Deltaproteobacteria bacterium PRO3. The sequence continues at coordinate 12,557 of SZOV01000006.1, read as the reverse complement.
CGCGCATCATTTGGGCCTGGTCGATTTGCTTGTAGCCGGAGGGAAGTCTAAAGACTGCGGGATCGATGGGGCCGACTTGCACCAGGGTCGCCTCTTCTTCCATCTGAATGTTTCCTCCTCCGAACATCATCCCCTTGGTTTTGGAATTATTGATGCGCCTTAGGGGAGTTCCCTTGAGGTTTGCCAGCTCCCGTTCAGCCGGGGACTGGAGATTCCCCAGCGTTCCCGACATGGCCTCGGCGGCCTGGTGCATCTGAGCGACTTCGGCATTGGGGTTTTGGGGAGGGCTTAGGGTGGGATCGACGCAGACCTCCTGGCTCGTCTCGATTTTCCCGCCCTTCCTTTCGACCTTGTAGTTGTCGCAGCTGCGGCCGGCGACGGTCAGGGTTCCCAGCTTTTGCAGGACCACCTTGCCGGGATCGCCGAAATATTTGGCGGTGCTCTCTTCCATGCTTTGGCCGATGGTCTTGTCGCCGCGCGGCGCCTTGCGGCCCATCATCTCGCCCATCATTTGCTGCGCGTCGCCCATCATCCCGCCCATGTCCTTGAAATTGAAGGTCTCGATTTTTTTCTCGCGGTGGTCGATGGTGTACATCATCCCGGCGTCGTAGTCGTACAAAGTATCCACCTTGCTGAGGGAGTCCTTGGTCAGATTGAATTTATCGGACCAATAGACGGTCCTTTCCCCCTTCTTTTTGCCTTCTTTGATTTGGTAGCTAACGGTCAGATCGGCGGCGAAGACGGACGGAGAAAGGGCCCCCAGGAAAATTAGGGTCGTGAGAATTTTGAACATCTTCATCCCCCTTTCGCAGGTTGGAGGAAAGTAAGACGGAGCAAATGGGTTTTTGAAGAAGATGCCCCTTTTCCTATTTTATCTCCAAGGGGTTAACCACCTCGGCCGGAGCCAGAGAGGGCGGCCTTCCCGAATCTGGAGTTACCTGGCTTGGTCCAGAACCTGGATTTTGGGCCCGATTCGTGCATACGGTATATTGCATGGGCACATCCGCTTCCCCGGCCTTCGTACAAACTACGTCGTAACTGGTACACGTATCCACTCCTTGAGAACAAGTGACCGTAGTACCGCGACACACTTTTCCGTCTCTCATGACAAGGTAATATGGCTCTCCAGGCCCCGTGCAAGGAGTGGTCGATATCCTTGAAACGACGCCGTCCTTTTCTCCCTCGTTGACTGCACTCGTGGAATAGACTTGGGCAGGAAATATTCCTTTCGCAACATCCCTGGCATTTCCGATGCTGACATCGAAAAGCGACATTGGAATAAGGACTGCAAGCCCCGTTAACATGACAAAACGTGTCCTTAATGCAGATGTATTTCGCATGAGCCCTCCTTTGGCCCCAGTCCCTTTTCACATCCAATGGCAACGTAAATGCAAGAACGATTCCAAGCAATCAAATGAAAAGGATCATATTTTCAATAAGTTATCGCCCAGCAACTTTATCAATTTGAGACATTTCTCAATCTGAGGGAATCCGAACTTGCTTGAAGAAAAAGAGGAAATAAGACGAAGGATTAAATCGAATATTCACTCAACTTCACCACCCAAGCGATCGATAACACCCCCACGGCGGCAGCTTCGCACCCCATGACCCCGCCTCTCCGCCAATCGCACCCCCTCTCCACGGCTGAACCCCGCACCCTCTGCGGCCGAACCTTCCTAGTCTCCGAAACCCGCACAAGCTCGGGAAGAATCTCCGCTATCTGGCAAGCCCTCCCAGGCACCGCAATCGGTCGGCCTACGCGTTTTCGGCCCACCCTCTTCCAACCCGCCAGCGAAGCCTGTCTATCCATCTTAAGCGAACGCCAACCCTACACCAGCGACGCCATCGCAGCCCTCGAGCGCCGTGCCCGACTCCGCCCCGAGGAAATCGGCTGGCTGGCTCGGCAATTGGCGGAGGCATTCATCACACCACGCATCCCAAATGTCATGCAAATCTCTGCAACTCTCGAGCGCCTCTTCCTCAGAGCCGCTGTGACAGACCAAACTGTCATAAGACAGTTAGTCGAAACCGCCCAATCCAGTCCTGATCCCGCGGTCCGCCAACGCGCCCGACAATTTTTACGGATATTCCCACCGCGATCCGAGCGTCCCCGGTAATGCACTTTACTTAAACATGGCACTACTCTTGCTTTATCTTTAAAGGTGCCAACTAGCCCTCGAAAAGACATACTTGGCGATCATTCCGTCTTGATATTTCACAAAACAATACCGTCACCACGATGGACTATTGAAATTCGAACAGAAAGGGGAAAATGAAAAAAAGAAGATGACGGAGGACATCAAATCCATTTCAATGCAGACATGCTCCATCAAAGGAGGGTGAAAAAAATGAAACCCACTAAATTTTATTGGATTGGCTTAACATTACTCCTGGCAATGACGGCCCCCCACCAGAGCCTTGCACAAATGGCCAATTTTTACACCAGTCCCAATTATAATAATTTTGTGAACAACCTGATCTCCAATCATATTTGGAATTCTTCCATGTCAAGATACACGGGAATGAATCCCAATAAGGGGAGAGGAAATTCGGGGGCTTCCACATCATCTAATTACTCCAGCCAACCTGTGATCGAGGACGTCCCGGAATATCGGAAGTACTCGGCGGTCCAATTCAAATCCACCGGTACCCGGCTCACGCTGCAAGAATACCTGGATTCGGTTCAAATAAACCCGCAGGACAAGGCCGAGCTCAAGCAATTGGTCCTGGATATCTTTAAAAAATGGGAGGCCGCAGCCGCCGCCAAGGGCCTGCCGAACGATTGGGCCTTAGCCTATGTCTCCTATGTCGGGCTCAATTCCCTCGTTTACAATGGGTCTAGGGAAAAACCGATTATTCCATTTGAACAGAATGTCGGATTGCGGGACCTGGTCGCGGAATATGCCACCGACAAGGGTATCTTCAACAATATTTCGGACCGGGAAAAGCAAGAGCTATACGAGCTTTACATCATCGGAGGAGGGCTTACTTACCATTTCTACGAAAAGGCCCTTCGGGAGAATAATGCGGAAGAGCTCAAGCAGACCAAACAATTGGCGGCGAATAATTTGAGGGTCGTCGGGATCAAGCCCTAGCAAAATAGGAAGACGAAGGTTTTATTTTCTCTGGAATTTCGCTTTGTCGCACAGGAAGGCCCGGTGGTGAGCCCCCGGTCAAACAGCGCAATTCGCGACGAATGACGAAATATGCTTCGCCTATTATTATTTTTTTGTTTGCCCAAAAAACGGAGCTTTCATAAAATTTTAGATCATATGACGATGCGGAAGGAGCTCATAGGCGTAAAACTGGCAACGCTTCTGTTTTTCGTCGCATTCGCGGGGTGCGGCAACGGTTCGCCGCTCCCCGCCGACGAAACCCCCGTGTTGAGCGCGAGCAAGGGCACTTTCATTCCAGATGCCGGGGGAATAACCCGCCTTTTATTAGAGGGAATCGAAGACAAGGCGAAGTCGGGCGACGGCAGCCAAAGCGCGAGCACAGGCGATTTCCTCAATGCCTATCCTTTCGACCCAGGCTCGCCCAGTCCCGCGGGAATTTTATTCGGCGCAAATCGTCAACGAATCGACGTGCTGCTGGCGAATCCGGTTTACGATTCGGCGAATGCCCAATTGCAATTTGACGTGTCGGGTGTGGATCCCGGCGCCCTCCCGGCGAGCATCGAGGCCGTCGAGATCCGACTCGAATCCTGCCCCGACCAGAATTACGTCTGCGCCTGGAGCGATCTCACGGTTTGCGACAATGAAATCGGCCCGGTTGGAACCTGCTGGCATTGGCTGTCGCTTTCTTGCGACCCCTGCGATTGCTCCGCGGACATCAACCTGTGCACCGAGGCCAATCCGCAATGTTGCCCGGACCATGGCGGCTGCGTACCCGCCAAGATCGTCCCGCCTCCGCAAGGATTGCAGCGGTATTGTCTTTAACTGAAAAGGAAGAAGGGGAAAGAAGACGAAGGTTCGATTTTCTAATTCCTGACCCAACGCCGGCTGGTTTGATTTCTCGAAATGAAAATTTTTTCATTTCGAGAAAACCCCAAATTTTTTTTCTTAATGTTTTCAAGCGTTTTATTTTTTCAATTGGGAATGGTTTTTGCATTAAATTTCTGTGGGGCGCCAATCGAAATGTGAGGTGCATTATGTCGTGGATTCGGCGCGGGGGTTCGGCTCTCGTTTTTTTTCTCGTAACTTTTTCCTTTTTCTCCGAGGCGCGGGCGGGATTTTGGGAGGATATAAAAACCCTCATCTCCCCGCCGACTCTTTCTTTCCCTGCGCCATCCGGTGACAACACTCCCAGTGGTCCCACCGTCAACGCCTGCGCCCCGCCGGATCAAAATGCGCCTCACGACATCATTAGATTGTTTTGCAACCGCATGGCGGCTTGTCTGCCCCCGGAAGAGGCTTCCAGCGCTCGGACGGGATGTATCTGGCGCTTGACGGGCGACGAAGGCAAGGAACTCTGGAGCGCGATGGGCGGCGAATTCGCCGATGCTCCCACAGCGGCCGTTCTCGCCCGATATATCGATCAGGGCGTCGCCACGGTAAATGCCACCAACTATTGCTCCTGTACGAAGAGCCTCAACGAGCTTTCCTGCGAAGCCGTCCAAAGCCGAATCAACTCCGCCGATTACGGTTGGGCTTCGGGGCTTGTCGCCGCACAGGAGAGCTGCACGAACGTGTTCACGGGCAGCGGGCCGCTGACCGCGAAGAGCTTTCAAGAAAAGGGCGCCATCCATGTCTTTGCCCGGATTCTGGATGACTCGGGCAAGGGAGTATTAGGGCATTGGCAGGGATTGCCGGGTTCCAAGCCTTGGGGTGAAGGTCAATATTGGTTCCACCAGATTCCCATGGAGTTGGACCGCCCGCCCACGGTTGTTTATCACAAAGCCGTCAATGCCATCGACGTCCTCGCCTATCGTGACGATTCCCCCGACATCGGAGGCGCCGGATCGCTCCACGTCACTCGCTGCTATCTCGATGGTTTTACGAAAAATGGCTTTGACTGCACGGCGGAGGCCATTTTGGAGCGCGATCAAGCGCATTACAACCCGGCCGCGGTGAGTTGGGGAAAGGATATTTTAGTCTATTTTTATCATGGTGGAGACAAGGGACTCCGGATGGGTTTTTGGTATCCTTTCTCGACCAATGCCCTGACCGGCGCCTGGAGTGGCCAAGTTGGAAGTGATTGCGAGGACCGCGGCATCCAACTCTCGCCAGGAGTGGTTGCGGAGCCGCTCCCGGATGGCTCCCAGAAGATACATGTATTCGCGAGATCAAGGAATAATGGGCTATTTTACGTCTCGAAAATTTTTCCACCTATTTCTTTGGATTATGATCCGAACGCGCTGCGAAGAACGGAAATTGATGATATTATTTTGGAGACGGCGAGAGGGGAGATGGGTGGGCTCTGGAGTTGCGAAATTTTTTCGAGATCCACACTTCCTGCTGTTTTAAGCTCACCAACGGCTTCCTTTATCCCTCCTTGGGTTTGGAATGAACGATACACGATGGGACTTTATGTTATGGTCTACTTCATTAGCTCGGATAATTTTCTAGGTAACATGCTGGTTAAATCTGGAGAGGTAAAATCAGCTTATGACGGGCATCCCACGTTTCCTACTTATCGAAACTTCGTAAGCATGTCTCCCGAGAACCGTGTGGGAGTCGTGACGGTTGATGCGTTAAGTACGGGGGAGCCCCCAGAAGACTATGTTCGCTACTACGATATAGTGGGATTCAGAAATAGTCAGGGACAATTAAGTATGTTTGGGAAAAGACGTCCTAACCAGGAAGAAGACGATAAGACGCCCATTTTGGATTCCCCCGCCATGGCTCTGGACGCTGAAAACAATATCCATTTCTTTTCAGGGGAATTGGGAGGTCCAAATGCGATAAATTCCCGGACTGCCCTGCATCACATCGTCAGGCCACGCGGAAAATTCCGGGATGGAACCTGGATGGAACCTAAGACAGAAGGAGCGAGCTTGTTCCCCGCGAAAATCCAGCACACGGACGATGGGAGAAGCGCCCCGGCAGCTCTCTATGTGCCTCCCCGCTTGCTTGTGAAGACAATCGAGGCGCCGATCGCTCCCCTTCTCAACGATAAGTAGCTCAGTCTGTTCAGGCTGAAGAAGATGGGCCTGAAGTTGAGCTACTTTGTCTCGTCCTTGGGCTCGGGGCTGGGCGAGGCCAGCGTCGCGGCGGCGGGACCGCTGGAGAAGAAAAGGAAGACGAAAAAGGAAGAAAAAAGGAAGACGAAGGTTTGAATTTCGTTGTGGCAAAGGGGAAGGAAGACGGAGGTTCGATTTTCGTCGATGCGCCGCATGGATGTAGGGTTGTCTGGGAGTTTAACCCAAAAATGATCTTTGCAATTCCTTGCCTTGGGGTATAATTCGGGAACTCGCGATATTCCAAGGTTTAAAGGGGGGTAGGGAAATGCGGTTCTTTAATATTTTGTTGCCGCTATGCCTAGCGGCTATTTTTTTCAGTTCGACTCAGGCCAAGGCGGCCACCATCCAGGTCAATACCTTCGCCGACGAACTGAACAACGACGGCGACTGTTCTCTGCGCGAAGCGATCCAGGCGGCCAATTCGAACACGGCGGTCGATCAATGCGTCAAAGGGGACATCGGAACCGATACCATCCTGCTACAGCCGACGCTGGACGAAGCCAGCATTTACGCCCTTACTCTAGGCAACACCGACCCCGATCCAAAAAGCGAAGACCTGAACCAGGAGGGGGACCTGGATATCCTGGAGGACCTCAATCTCGAAGGATCCGATCCCGCTCACCGCTCGGTCCTGGATGCGGAGGCCTTGGAGGACTTCGTCTCGTCCTCCAACCCCGGAGAGAGGGTGCTTCAGATCTTCGGCACGGGGGCCACCTTGAAAAACTTGGTCCTAAGGGGAGGACATGGCCGCGATGGCGGCGGGCTCTATAACGGGGCCTCCGACCTGGTTTTGGTGGAAAATTGCGTCATTTCCAACAATTTTTCCGATGGAGGCGGGGGCGGAATTCTTAACAACGGCATCCTTGAAATCCACGATTCCCACATCACCCGCAACGACACCAACGGATCGGGGGGAGGAATCGGCCACGCGGGCAGGCTGTTGGTGTCTAGGACCTCCATCGATAACAATCACAGTCTTCTTGTAGGGGGCGGCATCTCCAGCGACATCGGATCGGTCACCCTCAGCAACTCCACCATCAGCCAAAACCAAAGCGAATCGGACGGCGGCGGGGTTTACGCCGCTGGAAAGTCCGAATGGACGCTTTCCAACGTCACCCTCGCCTTCAACACGGCTACCGGCAAAGGCTCGGGCTTGATCACCTCCGGCCTGGCCGCCGTTTTCATCGAGAAATCCATCGTCTCGGAAAACGCGGGCGGGAAAAACTGCAACTTGGAGGACAACGTGGCCCTGTTTCTCGGTTCCCTCGGCTACAATATCGAGAACGGCGCCACCTGCGAATTCTCCAAGACCAACGACCTTAATGACGATCCCCTGCTCGACTCCAACCTGCAGGACAACGGCGGCCCAACGCCCACCCATGCCCTGCTGGCGGGCAGTCCGGCGATCGACCAATTGCTCAATTGCCGAGGCACGCCCACCGACCAGAGGGGATTTGCGCGTCCGGTGGACGGAGACGCGGAGCCCGGCGCCCTTTGCGACATGGGGGCCTATGAGTTTGGAGCGGTGGCGCCGCCACCGGAGGAGCCCGGGCCGGGACCCGGGCCCGAACCCTGCCGGGATCCGGAGGGTTGCGAAGAAGCCCCCCAGGCGGAGGATTGCGACAACGAACTGGATGACGACGGCAATGGCCAAATCGACTGCGATGACGCGGCTTGCGCCCAGCTTGCGGCGTGCCGGGACGGCCTGGTGAGCGGCACGGGCTGCCAGTTGAGCCCCTTAGCCGGACCCGCGGAGGTCAATATGGCTCCATGGGCAACCTTGGCGACCTTGGGGTTGGGTTTATGGATCCGAGGCAGGAAGACGAAGGCCTGATTTCGGGAGAAAGAAAGAATTCAAGACGAAGGTTTGATTTCCGGTCAGGGGCGTTCGATTTTTGTGCGATTGTTGGCCTGTAAAGAGATTTATAGCCTCGTGAGCTTGGCATCCCCTTTGCTAAACCCCAGTAAATGCCCAATCGCCCGCGATACGCCATCTTAACCGATCGATCCACCTTCCACGTCACCTGGCAGTGCCATAACCGAAACTGGCTGCTGAAAACCGATTGGGCCAAGAGGCTCTATTACAACCTGCTCCTCAAATACAAAGATCGCTATCAAGTAACCATCTACTCCTATTGCTTCATGTCCAATCACCCGCATTTGACGGGATTTTGCCTGGACAAGAAGCTCCTTTCGGACTTTTTCCGGGTCGTCAACTCCCTCTTCGCCAGGGTCTATAACAAGAGATTTAGAAGGCGGGGCCAAGTGGTCATGGACCGGTTCAAATCTCCCGTGATTCAGACCGATTTCAACCATTTACAGGTCATGTTTTACATCGATCTCAACCCCAAACGGGCCGGCGTGGTCACGCACCCCAAGGAGTACGCATGGTCGTCCTTCCACTACTACGCCTACGGGAAGGAGGACCCCCTGATCACCCCGGCGCCGAGCTTTTTAAATTTGGGGGACACGGACGGGCTGCGCCGGAAAAACTACCTGACCATGATCCAGCACATTTTGAAAAATGACTGGAAAGAGAAACGCCCCTACTCTTCCATCCCCTTCATCGGAAATCCCGATTGGGTCACGGGGCGCATGGAGCAGCTGAAGATCTTTCAGAGGCTGCAGAGAAAAAGCTGGCTGACCCGGTTTAAAGAGAAATTTGCGGCCTCGCCGTAGACACACCAACCACATCTCCCCCCAGAATAGTCCGCACACGTAGGCGGAACCGAACAGCTGCGTCCTTAGCGCAATAAATTTGAATTTATTCTTACAGAATTGAATCTGATCCGCTGATTTTCGTCGAAAATTGGGAGTTCAGGCGGGAATTACATAATCGGGAGTTATCGGGCTGGAGGGAAGCGGGGGAAGGGCAAAACGAGGGGAAATCTGCTCCGTCTTATATTTTCTCATATTTTCTTCCGCTCAATATTTTCTTCCGCTCAACAATATTTCTCTGCTCAAAAAAATGCTCATTCTCTAATTTGAACATTATAATCAATAATTTTATTATTCTTATCTAGCTTGTTAACATTTATCATAATAGTTCTATTACAATCTCGGCAAGTAGCAATCCAACTACTCTTCTCCATTACTTGTTCATCTTCAATTTCAATAAAATTAGGCGCTTGACAGGTACATGTTAGATGCAATTTGATTTTCATATACCCCCCTAATGCATTAATAATTCGAATCAAAATCTTAACAGATGACTAATACCCAACTCACAAACAACAGAGTTAAAATCAATGCGAAAAATGCTTATCCTGTCTTATCTTTTCCTCTCTTCAACAGCCCCTAGCTTATTTCACATGGGTGTTGCGTTAGATTCTGCTCATCGTCCTGAACTAAGAACAGGAAATCTGCTCCAAGCTATATTGTCCTCGATATTTCCTTCTCCGTTAAATATTTTCATTGATTCAGGATTCAGAATTCAACCTCGCCACATCATTACCTATGTATAAAAGCACAATTAAATTACTTAGAGAATACTATGTATTAATGGACAAAAAAGGGGCCGATATTAATTTCAAAAATTTAATTGTAGAAGCCGAAGATAAACTATCTCAACTAAACTGGCTAATAAGCAAAATTAAAAGAATAGAAAAAAAGAGTCTTTCTTTTTTCGAAAAGTCTACAAAACCACTCCATGACCATCTGGAAAAATGTAAAAGAGAAAATTTAGACCCTACCAAAATTCCGTTTGATAACAGCAACACCCCCACTCAAAACGAGCTAGAAAGAGAATTAAAACGTTCCTTTAAATCACAAATGTTTAGCGAAGCTTTTTATTATTTTGCATGGAGACTGTTAGTTATTTTAAAAAACTTAGATGGTTTAAAAAATATTGAATGTGAAGGAATACTAATAGTAAGAAATAAATTAATCGAACATTCAGAACGCAAAGATTCAAAAATCACGATCAGGAGTTTCGCAAGTGGAGGCAGTAACGGACCTGTAATCAAAGGGGTCCGCTATTCACATCAAAAAGACACCTATAAAGACAAAGGTCTTTATATTAATGCCAAAGAACTTAGGGTCAAACTTGAAAAAGCTCTAAAAAATTTATTAGATAATAAGCAAGGGCAAGCCCGCTCCGTCTAACATCCCTTTACTCACCTTTTGCCATCTTCAAAAAACCGGCGATGGTTTCTTCGTTTTTAGCCAAACTATGTTTGGTAAGACGTATTCGATACTTACCCCATTTTCCGTCATAGTCTATGACTTCAAACCCAGCGTGGTTTAAAACAAATCCATCTGCCTCTTCCGACTAGGCCTACCCAAACTCCTCCCCTCCAAAATCTTCGACGGCTTCCGTTTATCATGCGAAGCCAGCACCCTCTTCCCAATCCACTTCTGCCCGCACCTTCGGCAGACCTTATGCCCATCCAACCGCTCCATCCACCGCGTGCTCTCGCACCGGGGGCATTTTTCTTTCTTCACCTTACCCGCCATCGCGCGACTCCTCATCCTCTCCGCCGATCCGCCGGCGAAACCGCCGCAGCGGTCCGCCGAGCCTCGGATATTTCGCTTCCACCCAAAGCGCCAGCCGCCGAAACAGCGGGACCTCTCGCGCCAACAACAACGCGCCCAGGGCGATCAGCAGCCACCCCTGCAAGATCGGCAGAAACAGCCCCAAGACGCCCAGCGCCATGAGGCTGACCCCGCCGATCCAGCGAAACCATTTCACGCATGATCCTTAGCTTAGGGACAAGTCGGCGGCGAATTGGTCGCCGTCGGGCACGTCGTCATCTCGGTCCCCGTCCGCGTCAGCGTCTGGATCCCGCTGATCGAGGCCCCCTCGTCGTCGAAGATCTCGATCTCCAAGGTCTCCCCCACCTCCACGCAGACCAGCAAAGAGAACGACCCGTCCGACGCCAGCAAGGCATCCACGTCCGTCACCTGCGAGTCGCTGATGTTACGCACTCGCACAAAGGCCCCCGCCGGCGCCCCCGCGATGGTGTCGCAAACCGAGGCCTCCCGCGTGGTGCCTCCCTCGAGGTCCGCGACCGGCGCGGGCAGGTTGATCCCGCCGGCGCTGCCGCAGCCGGCCAGCCCGCCAAGACCCAGGGCCAGCAGGGCCGCCAAGGAAATCCGTTTGATATTGGCCGGGAAGGCATACAATAGATAAGATCGAAGCGACATCGGAGAACCTCCATTGATTATTGAGAGCAGCGACAAAAAATATCGGGTCTTGCGGGAGCTGGGCCGCGGCCACAGCGGCACGGTCTATCTGGCCCTGGACCCCCGAGACCGAGAGGTTGCCATCAAGTGCCTGGCGAGTCAATGTTCCGAATCGGTCCTCACCCGGTTCCGCCAAGAGTTCTCCATCCTGCGCTCCCTCAAGCACCCCCACATCGCCCAGCCCGAGGACTTCGGCTACGACGAGGGCCTCAAGCGCCACTTCTTCGTCGCCGAATACGTCCAAGGCGCCAGCCTCGACGTCGTCCTGCACACCGCCTCCGAGGAAGAGGCCGCCCGCCTCTTCGCCCAGGCCCTGCGCGCCCTCGACTACATGCACCGCCAGGGCGTCTTCCACTGCGACCTCAAGCCCGGCAACATCCTCGTCACCTCGAAGGGCGAGCTGAAGATCATCGACTTCGACGTCGCGGTGCGCGGCACGCCGGCCATCGGCGGCACCCCCAGCTACTGCGCCCCCGAGCTGCTCACCGGCGACGAGGCCCGGCCCGACGCCAAGAGCGACCTCTTCTCGCTGGGCGCCACCTTCTACCACTGCCTCACCCGGCAAAAGCCTTACCAAGCGCGCAGCTTCTCCGAGCTGATCGTCGCCCACGGCACGCAGCGCCCCAAGCTCCCGTCCCAGATCAACCCGCGCCTCGGCACCCTGTGGGACGGCCTGCTGATGGGCCTGCTGCAGACCCAGGCCTCGCAGCGCTACAGCACGGCCTCGGCGGTCCTGCAGCAGCTCTACCCCCTGCTGGGCGAGAAGAAGCTCGCCTTCTCCGAGGCCGACATCGCCTACCGCCTGCGCCAGCACGGCGCGCCCGTCGGCAAAGAGGCCCTGCTCAGCCAGATCCAATACTTCCTCGAGACGCCGCCCGAGGCCGCGCCCGAGCGCCGCCTGGGCGCGATCCGCGGCGCGGAGGGCCTGGGCGCCGGTTATCTCGCCGCCGAGATCAAGGCGATGGCGCAGCTGAAGGGCCTGCCCTGCTACAGCCTCGACGCGCGGCAAGAATCGACGCCGCAGCGCTTTCCCTTCGTCTGGATCTGGGACGACCTGGACCGCCTCGTCGCCCAGCGCGGCGCGGAAGCCGTCGCGGCCCTCGCCGCCAAGCTGCGCGAGCTGGCCTACAAGGGCGGCGCCGAGCGCTGGTGGGTCTTCGCCACCGGCTTCGAGCGCCTGGAAAATATGCCC